>JAVEYW010000013.1 GCA_034003325.1 Desulfobacterales bacterium | reverse complement strand
TTTTTGAGCATTGTTCTCTCCTTTTTTTGAATTTTTTACTGATACAAAAGAACAATGTATTTATAGCATAACAGATTGTATTTTTAAAGTATTAACGCATTTAAGTTCCTTAAGGAAACGGCATTGGGGCTATTTTAATTTCGTTAGACACCCCGCTGATCAATTTTCTTGGTGCCGTTCAACTTGAGGATGGAGTCATAACACAACTCAATGGTACGCTGGGCCCTGCAAAAAATAGCAAGTTTGGGTTAACGCCCGCAATCCACTTGCAATGAATAGCCTTGAAGAATATCTTTAAACCGTTGGATATCCTCAAAACATGGCACTCTAAATACTTGGGGAGCTTCCATATTGAGTTGCTCGTATTTTTGCAGTCCCCATTCGTGATAGGGAAGTAAAGATATTTTAGTCGCACCAATATTGCGGGCAAACTCCCCCACCCGATGAAAATTCTGCTCAGAAGCATTGTAATCCGGTATAACGGGAATTCTTAGCCATGTCTCCACTTTACCGGCGACTCTGGCTGCATTCGCCAGGATTAGCTCGTTACCCACCCCGGTACCTATTCGATGTTGGTCACTATCCATATGTTTTATGTCAAAAAGCACAAGATCAACCCAATTCAAAATTCTTTCCAGAACTTCCCAAGAAACATATCCGGTAGTGTCCAATGCGGTATGTATTCCACTTTCTTTACAGTGCCTAAATACCAATTCAATAAATTCTGCTTGGAGTGTCGGTTCGCCACCGGAAACAGTAACGCCTCCGGTAGCGTTTTTAAAGAAGAGCTTGTCCCGATCTATAACTGCAGTTACCTGTTTAACGGTCATCATCTCCCCGCACACAGCTAAAGATCCGGTTGGACACAAATGAGCACATTCAAGGCACTGATTGCAACGTGAATGATCAATTTGCCTGCCTTTTTCCTCATTGATGTCAATAATACCTATTGGGCATGCTTTGACACACAGACCGCAAGCGATACACTTATTATCATACCTCATTATAACTGGGTTTGGTTTTTGTGATTCCGGATTTGAGCACCACTTACACCTCAAAGGGCAACCTTTCATAAAAACGGTTGTTCTGCCGCCGGGACCATCGTGCAAGCTGTATCTCTGTATATTAAATACGCAGCCTAAGATATCGTTTATCAACTTGCTTTTTTCCACGCTATTCGCCTTTTCTTTTTAAGTCACTGAACGAACATTATCAAGTGACTGAAATTTTTTTGACCCCTCATCCGGCAAAATTTCACGGCAACAACTAAAACCCCTGCTCTGTTCGCTCGATTATATTATCCTGCAATCCCGCACTAAGATCCACGAAGTAAGCGCTATAACCCGCAATCCTAACAATCAGGTCACTATGTTTCTCGGGGTGCTCTTTGGCGTCCAGCAACACAGCTTTATCCACAACGTTAAACTGAACATGGGAAATCCCCAAGTCATGCCAAGTGCGAAGATAATTGTAAAACGTCTCTTTATTCTCCCCTTCCAAAAACTGCGGCATGAATTTTTGATTCAGGAGTTGATTGTAACTTCTTAGCGAATCAATTTTTCCTGCGGATGACAGCACGGCCAAGGGCCCTTTTCTGTCAGCGCCCGCACTGGGAGACAAGGTCGCGTCAGCAAACGGCTCACCGTCTTTCCTTCCGTCCGGAGTGGCTTCACACATAATTGCAAGTCCATAGGTTGATGAGGACCCACTGCCATCTCCCGAATAGGGGCGCCCGAAGGCGTCTGTAAACTCCTCCATGACAGCTTTTGTATTATATTGAACCGCAATGGCAAGGTCGTCTACATAATCGTCATCATTCCCAAATTTGGGTACCTTGTTCAATATCATTTGCCGAAAAGCCTCTTTGTTCTCCCAATTAGAATCAAGGACCTCGATGAACTCTTTCATTGGTATAATTTTGTCCTCGAAAACAACTTTTTTCAAAACAGCCAGGCTGTCAGCCACATTCGTGGGACCAAGCATTATATTAAAGTCTCTGTATCCGGGAATCGCCCAGGCTCTGCAATCCTTGCCTTGTTCGATGCAATCATCCATTACAGCAGATAAAAAAGGACGTGGTAAATATTCCTTATGGATGGCACAGCTCAAATTGTGCATTTGAACATGCTTTTTGTTAAAAAACCTCAGTTGCGCCAAATACGCCTTCATCACACCATCAATACTTGTAAAGGTAGCTGGATCCTGCGTGGGCGCCCCCCTCTGTTTTCCGGTTTTAGGCGAAATACCCCCGTGTAACGCCCACCAAAGCACTTTGGGTAAACTTAGGTAGCCAAGACCAATTTTCCCGATACATTTGCCTGGAATGTTAATATACACGCAGGCGCGTATCGTAAAGTCTCTGGCATCCTTAAGCGAAAGGCCCTGTTTAACCAATAAGGAGACCAGCACCTCATCATTGAAAAATGCGGGGTAGCCAAGACCGCACGCCACTACATCAATTGCTTTCATAATAAATTCTTTTGGCGAGTCTTTGTGAAATCGCAACGCCAGACTTCCCTCTAATGTCCTAACGGATTTCACAACATCCAAAATTATATAACTGATCTCATTGGTAACATCTTTACCCTCTGAATCCACGCCACCGATCGTTGTGGACTGAATAAGCTGCGCGCCGGCATATACCCCTGCCAATAATGGTGTATACATCTGACCCAACCCTTCAAATTTCAGCCACAAACACTCAAATAGTTCCTGTGCGCCTTCCCTGGTAAGTCTGCCCGCTTCCTTATCCCGGAGATAAAAAGGATTAAAAAGTACGTCCATTCTTACCCCGATCCCATAATTGATGAAATCGATTTGGTGGGTGATTAAGTGAATGAACCAAAAGCTTTGGATTGCCTCCTGTAGTGTCCTCGCCGGGTTAGCCGGAACCCGATCACAAGTCGCTGCAATCTTCAGGAGTTCCTTTTTCCTCTCTTCATCACTCTCGCATTGCGCCAGCGACCTTGCCCTATCGGCGAATCTGCCGGCAAAATGCATTGCTGCATCCAAGGTGATGATAACTGCATCGATAAATTCCTTCTGTTGAAGAAAATCAACAGGGTATTTTTCTTCAAGCTCCGCCAATTTTTGCTCTGCCTGTCCCCTTATCCCCTTCAAACCAATTCGGAATACTTTTTCATGGTTTGGCACTTCGGGTTCCGACCATACACTCCATAGAAATGTTCCGTCATATTTGAAATCGTTTTTCATCTCGTCCGTGAAAAACTGATCATGCCTGTCTCGCATATTTTTCCCGGTCCAATATTTACACAGCTCTTCAAACTCCGCCTTGCCGGCATCGTCGGCAAGTGTCCATCCCGCTTTGTCATTGATGAGCCTTCTCACGGACTCGCAGTTGTTATCGATGAAATGGACCAGATGGTTTGGGCTTTCCGTTGCATTGCCAACAATTAAATCGTTATCTTCAATGTATATCGTCATTTTCCGCAGGATATGTTCCAGCGCTTTGGCCCGCCGAATCACCCATGGCTCGCCTTCCGTCATTTTATAGGATTCAGTGATTAATCTCGACCTTTCAATTGCCAGCCTAACATCAGGACGATACGCCCCTCGGTCGCTTTCTTCTTCGACAAAGCCTCTTTGGGTGTTTCTCACCGTCTTGACGACCACTTCTCTTTTTCTTTTTTTGGTATATTCTTTTATTTCTGTTACTATTGACAAACTCATAAGTACCTCTCATTTTTTAGGCATCCATTTTATGCTTGGTAAAAACGCTTGAGAATGGCATGCGTTGAGCGCGCGTAATGTGCATTTTGACGCTCTGAAACGACTATTAGATCGTTACCAATATCCGTTCCACAATTTTTGGAGATTTCGCTAACATCATAAGCAGTGCCATTTAAAAACTTCTTCACTTCACCGATTACTATTTATTGTAGCGCCATTTTTATTAATTTCTGATGTGATCGTGACTTTCCATATTTTCTGCTGCTGTTAATTCGCTCTTCACTATTTTGTCTATAAGCTCATATTTCTGTGTTTTACCCGTTGCCGTACATGGTAGGTCCTCTACATAATACCAAAGCTTTGGAACCTTGAATGCTGCCAGGCTATCACGACAGAAGCCGATCAACTCATCAAGTGTCGGCCTGTTTTCAGACGACTTGAGCATAATCACCGCCCCCACCTGCTCTCCCCAGTATTGATCCGGCACACCAACTACCGCCACCTTTTCAATCTTTGGATGCTGTGAAAGTAGGCTCTCGACTTCGATCGGGTAAATATTCAAACCGCCTCGAATGATCATCTCCTTCAATCGGCCTGTTATCTTTAAAAAGCCCCTTTCATCCATGGTTCCTAGATCACCTGTATGAATCCATCCGTCATTATCGAGAGTTTTTGCATTCTCTTCCGGTTTTTTGTAATAACCAAGCATTGCCTGATAACCCCGCATGCAGATTTCACCCACCGTATTGAGAGGAAGCACCTTGCCCGTTTTGGTGTCGCTTATTTTCAGCTCTATCAGAGGAAAGGGTTGCCCGACGGTGTCGGTCTGGTACGCTGTCGCGTCATCGCCATGTGACATTGTAATTGCGCCATGGGTTTCCGTTTGTCCATATGCAGTTGCGAGTCGGCAGCCGTTAAATAATAAACTAACCTTTTTAACCAATCGAGCCTCGATAAACGAAGCGCCTGACAGGATATTCCTTAAAAATACACGATGCTTCTCAGGGTTGTAATTGTTGACCAAAGCTTCTACTTGCGTGGGTACAAGAAAGGCATCCGTGCACCTTTCACTCTCAAGTACCTCAATAAATTTCAATGGATCCCACGCTCGAATCAAGATGTGTGTGCCGGCGCGCATAAGTGAGGCTAAAAATGAAACCACGCTACCACTAAAATGGCAAAGGGGCATCGCATTCGCCCAGACACCGCCTATTTGCATCCCCATGCGCTCCGCTTCAAAAAACCCATAGTTGACTAAACCCCGGTGATGTAGCATGGCACCCTTGGGTAACCCAGTCGTGCCGGATGTATAAAAAATCATGGCGCAATCTTTCGGTTTGACTTCCGGAAACGTTTCGCGCTTGCTTGCAGAATTCATGAAGTCATCAAAATCGGAAAAACTAACTACTTCTTTCAGAAAAGGTAAATTCATTTCTTTAATCTTTTTAGCGGTTGCTAAAATATGATTGCCCCTGTATTCTTCTATGCTAAATAATGACGACGACTCAGACTGGCGCAGTATATATTCTGCCTCCTTCAACTTGTAAGCTGGATTAATGGTAACCACAGCCATTCCTGCGATGACGCATCCAAGTTGCGTCAACAGCCATTCGGGAACACTGTCCCCCCAAATCGCAATTCGATCGCCGGGGTTAAACCTGGCAAGAAGGGCTGAGGCAACTCTTTCCGCATCTGTTAACATTTCAGCATAGGTCCACCGCCGCCTCTTAGCGGTTTCAGGGACGGCCTCCACTAAGGCAACACGGTCCGGAACCTCTGATGCGATCTTTCTTAACGCTTCACCAATAGTCCAATCCAACAAACTCCGTGATTGATCACCCGGCCAATAAGACTCTTTCAAGCGCACCTTCTCATATATTTCGGGCTTGTAATAAACTTCATTCGGATTAAGGAATACTCTTGGCTTATTCATTTTTTCTTGATAAGGCATGAACCGTCCCCCCCGTTCTTTTGAAAATATTGTACGTTGCTATCAGCGGCCCTTGAATTCGATTGGTTTCTTGTGCATGACAGCTTGGATGGCATTCCAACAGTCGTCAGTGTGTGCGCAGCGGGCGATAGCCTGCGCTTCTAACTCCATCTGGGTTTCCATCGGCTGATCGGTGTAGCTCATCAATAGGCGTTTCGTTTCGCCAAAAGTTATGGTCGGACCGCCGGCGATTTCCTCGACCAGCGATCTGGCTTCTTCCAGCAAGCGGTCATCAGGTACCACGCGTGTGATAAGGCCGTTGCGTGCCGCTTCTTCGGCCGTCCAGGTCTGATTCAGCATTAGGAACTCGGCTGCTTTTCGGCTGCCCACGCGGCGGGGAATGAAGTAGGTGCCGGCACCATCGGGGGCAAAACCAACAAGGTTGTAGGCAGCATAAAACTTGGCAGAGGTTCCAGCCAAGGCGAAGTCTGCCATCGCAGTCAGTGCGGTCATGCCACCTACCACGAGGGCATGAATGGCAATCACCACTGGCGCATCCGCACGCACAAATCGGGCAATGGCCATGTGCAGCTTAGAGTTGGCCCGCTTCAGCATGAGCGGCAGGGAGACCCTGTCGCGACCGAACCATTTGAGATCGGCACCAACGCTGAAGTACTTCCCATCGGCCCGGATCAGCACGGCACGAACGCCCGGGTTTTCGCTGCACTCGTTCGCGACATCGCACAGATCGCCGCACAGGTTCTCGTCTAATGGATTGCCACGTTTTGCCTGCACCAGCACTACCTCTGCTATGCCGCCTTTAATGTCTAAACGCACGGCTGTTCTCATGACGTTTTCTCCTTTATTGTTGTGATGCTGCTTGGTGCAGCCATTTTTATGGCCCCACGGTTTGGCATGATCGAAACGCTCTCAACAAGAATGACTCGATCCAACCCATTTTTTGAAAATATTTAATGGATTCAGACAGAAAACAGTTCACAAAGACAAATTAACACTCGCAAGAAAGACGAATTGGAATTAGCTTATAGCAATACTGACTAAATAGTCAAAAATGACGCCATTGTCAAATATAAAATTAATCGCAGATTTGCGCTTGCGATTATCAATTTTTTTCTGTATAAATCTTTAAGTTTGTCCAATATAAATTCGATAACGATACGGGGATGAACCACTTTCTGCGGTGGGACGTTTCGGTTTTGGCCAAGGCCGGTGATTCTGTTGCAAAACGGGACCAATCAGCGGGATACCTTAAGTATTTCGGGGCTTAAAATTTAATTCAAACACAGCGAGTGGCACAAGCAGTGCGTTTTTAAATCGGATCAGGTGTTATATGATATGGAAACGATAGGTACTAATCCAAAGCTTACAAGAACAGAGCGGCGCAAGACATTAAACAGGCAACAGATTATTCGCGCAACGTTTGAGGCCTTTGCTGAACTGGGCTATGTCAAGACAACGGTTGACGACATAACGACCCGGGCGGATCTCGGGCATGGAACTTTTTATAAGTATTTTAAAAACAAGCAAGACCTTCTTAGTATGTTAGCTGACAACGTGGCCAAAAAGATGGGGTATCATTACCCCAAGGATAAACCGTTAAGCGTTTATGAAAGAATACGTTATGGTGTCAAGAGCGTTCTTCGGCTTTATCTACAACACAGGGGTATAATTCTGGCCCTACAAGAAGCCATGATTTATGATAAACAATTTGAAGAAAAATGGCTGAAAATTCATGAGGGTTTATTCAAAATTTCTACGCGCAACATGAAGGCCTCTATCGAGAAGGGATATTGCCGCAATATAGACATGGAATTAACGAATGCTGCCGTCACAGCTATTATGGAAGGATATGCCAACTATATAATGAAACAGGCACATGATTCTGTGGATCTTGATACACATGCCGATTATTTGTCAGACGTAATATATCACGCCTTTTTTAAGGTTGATCCTCAACAGGAATTGCTGAAAAACTTCAACAGCGAGCGCGTACTCGCTTCCGACAGGGTTCCGGCGAACAATTTGCCGTAAGCCCCCACGCTTGCAGCCTCCCTATGCTAAAACGTGAATTATTGATCCGGGGCGACGTTGGCGATCTGAACATGCCGACTTTCAACAGGCCCAATTTTCCAAGGCCACGTGAAGGCACCCACCAACTTACCATAACGGATATTCCAATAGGGGCTCAGGCGCATCTACTGCTCCTCTGCTAACACCTTGATTAATGAGGGAATAACCCTTTTGTAGTTCGCCACAATACCGAATCGGGCGCGTTTGAAGATATTCGCTTCCTCATCCTTGCTAATCGCCACAACGCATTTGGCATTGGCGATGCCCGCCAGATGCTGGCCCGCACAGGAGATACCCACTGCAAAATAAACCGAGGGGGCGTTGATTTTCAAATTGGCTGCAATCACATACGAATCATCCGATTCACCCCAGTAAGAACTACCTGTGAAAGACTGCCCACCTTTTGAAGTATGCATATACGTAAAGAGCTCGCCTAATCCAGAACATTCTTGGCAATAATATGCTTCATAATCTCACTGGTACCGCCATAGATACGACTGAGGCGAGCGTTGGCCCAAGCCCTGGAAATTGGATTTTCCGCCATATAACCCGAACCGCCAAAAAACTGAAGGCACTCGTCCGTGATCTTAAATGCCACATCCGATCCAAACAGCTTCAGCATGGCGGCAATTTCGGCCGTGAGCTTTCCTTTATCCATCAAATCCATGCAATGATCGCAAAATCCTCTCAGCACATTAAATTCAGTAACCATTTCCGCGATCTTAAACCGGGTGTTTTGTAGCTCGCTTAATTTTGACCCAAATACTTCTCGTTTTTTCACATAGTCCACAGTCCACTGCAGAGCCCCCTCAATGAGACCGACATTTTGAGTTGCGAGCAGAATTCGTTCCAAGGGTAGCAGGTTCATCAGATGAATAAACCCTTTGTCAATTTCCCCCAGCACCTGACGCTTATGAACCTTGACATCATCAAAGTATACGTCTCCAGTGCCGCAGGCTTTAAAACCGATTTTTTCCAGGTTCGGCCCCAAAGCCAACCCCTCGGTTCCTTTGTCCACAATAAAAAGCGTAAGGCCCCTCGCCCCGGACACGAGGGGATTGGTCCGCGCAACAACGATATGAAGATCCGCAATATGAATCACACTGATGAAGGTTTTACTCCCATTGAGAATATAGTAGTCTCCATCTTTTCTCGCCTCTGTTTTTACTGCCTGGAGATCACTCCCGCCGCTCGGCTCCGTCAGGCAAATCGTCGGAATACATTCACCCTTAATCATCGGTATTAAGTACTTCTGTTTTTGTTCCTCGTTGCCGAGTTCATATAGATAATGCGAGAGTAGATTCATCTGGGAAATTATCAACGCGCCATGAGCAAAATGACCCAGCCTTGCCAACTCGGAAGCAACCGCTGCCGTATAATGATAGCTCGTCCCTTCCCCTCCGTATACCTCCGGCAGGTCAGAGCCCAGAAAGCCGACATCTCCCATTTTTTTATACAATTCTCTGGGGACATTTTTCATCTTTTCCCACGCTTCAACATTCCCTTCAATCTCTTTCTTGGCAAAGCGACGCACGGAATCTACCACCAAATTGAGTTCTTTTTGACTTGGTCTCATATCCACACCCTTTTTTCAACAGGCTGACGAACAATGCCCCCATTGATCCATTTAATTTGTTTCGAATAAAGTTGTGCCTGTAACCCAGCGCTTTCAACACATTATTTTAGATCTTCATGCCGATCTCATAGCCGTCCGCAACGGCTTCCCGGGTTCTCCTGGTTTCACCACCTCCGGTGCCCTCCCCGATCAAATGAACATTTTTAAACTTTGCCGCCAGCTGATCAGCCAGCTTCCGGTTCTCTTTTACGCCCAAAGCCAGCATCACCGTGTCCACATCGACAAAGCCTTCCAACCCGTCTTTGTCGATCACCTTCACGCCGGCAGGCGTTATCTCCTTCACCCGAGTCAGGGTTTTAAATCTGACGCCACCTTCTTTTAAAAGATTCAACTGCGTCTGCCTGTCGATGATACCGATACCGCCACCGATCTTGCCGGACTCCTCAATGATGGTTACCTCTCTGCCTGGCATCACCGCCAACGCCACCTCGCAGCCGAAAAAGCCGCCGCCGATTACCGCCACCCGCTTCTTCACCGGCCAGGGAAGGCTCATGCTCCGCCTCATGAAAGCGGCATTCCCACCAAAATGCTTGGCCCCCTCAGCGGCCACACGCCAAAGCAACCCTTTTTTAGGGGGAATCCCTTCTATGAGCTTCTTCATATGAAAGGCCCCGATCACATTCTCGCCATCAACTCCGGGCACATCGGGAACGATCGGCTCTCCGCCGGGAGCCACGATGATCGCATCGGGTTCCATTTGTTCCAGCAAGGTCTCCGACACCTCCGTGTTCAGCCGGATATCTATGGGAAGGCTTTCCATTTCCTGTCGATACCAAAGGAGGAGTCTCTCCATTTTTTCGTTCATAATGGACGCCAGAACCAACAGGCCGCCAAGTCGGCGTCCGCGCTCCAAAAGGGTAACCCGGTGCCCTCTTCCGGCTGCGACCCTTGCCGCCTCCATCCCTGAAGGACCACTTCCGATAACGACTATTTTCTTGTTTCCCGGAACAGGCTCGCCCAAATCTTTCCCCACCGAGGCATTGACTGAGCAGTTCACCCCTTGCCCCACAAACGCACCGTCGAGGCATCGACTGCAGACAATACACCGACGAATTGTCTCCGGTCGCCCTTCTCTGGTTTTGTTGACGAACTCGGGATCTGCAATTAGCGCCCGCGCCATCCCGACCATGTCCGCTCGCCCCTTTTCCACTATTTCTTCTGCCAACTCGGCAGAATCAATGCGGTAGCCGGCAATCACCGGGACCTTGGCAATCTTCTTGATCTCTTCGGCCAGATGGACAAATGCCCCTTCCGGTACGAACTGGTTGACCAGCGGGCGCGGCGCTTCATGGAATCCTACCTGAATATTGAGGGCAGCGATGCCGGCTCGTTCCAGAATGGGCACCATCTTTTTCGTGTCCTCGATTGTATGGCCACCCGGCATGTAGTCCTCTGCCGAGATCCGGGTGATAAGGGGAAAGTCCTTGCCGGCTTTTTTCTGCGATGCCGCAATGATCTCCTCAATAAAACGCATCCGCTTCTCCAGGGTGCCGCCATAGTCATCGGTACGCCGGTTAGAGAAAGAGGAGATAAAACGACTGATCATGTAGCCAATGCCGCCGTGCAGGTCGACCATATCGAAGCCCGCTTCCCGCGCTCGTCTTGCGCCGTCGCTGAACTGTTCGACCATGATGTGAATTTCCTCGACCGTTAACTCTCTCACATGGGGCACAAACGGCCCCCCGGGGCCGTCGGACGGTCCCACCGCCTCGAGGGGAGCGCTACCATCCCGCCGCCATTCATAGCACAAGTCCAACTGGCAACATGACTTTCCCCCGTTCTCCCGAATCGCTGACGTCAGCTTCTTCAGGCCTGGAATAAAGTCGTCACTCCATATTCCCGAAGCATGGGCCTGGGAAGGATACAGCGGCGTTGTTCCCCATAAATCCGCCACAAAAACTGTACCGAGGCACACCAGACCTACTCCGCCTTTGGCCCGTTGCGCGAAGAAATCGATCAGCCGGTCCGTCGTGCGGTAATTCTCCGCAAGTTCAACCGACATGGGAAGCATCATTACCCGGTTCTTCAACTCGACAGTTCCGATTTTGATCGGTTCAAAAAGCTTCATCTTTCTTGACATTGCAATTAACTCCTTCGATTAATCAACCTTATGAAAATATGCTTCTCAGAAATTGGTCCGAGACATTGCCTGCAGGAATGGTTAGAACGTCAGAATACCAGCTATTTTTAGGCGTTTGATAAGCTCCAGCGGTATCCTCTTGGATAGCGGCAAAGGAGTGTTTCCCGTAACGAGGGCCACCTTTATAAATAAACGCTCCGATGCGCGATCAATCATCTACGGTCTCTTCATCTACAGTATTGGCGAAGCCCTGGAATCAGTTCGACAACCATTCAATTTTAAGGCGCTTCTGCCGGTTGCACGCAGACCGCCTTGTCCAACAATATCCGACAAATTAAATACAAAACCGTTAAGCTGTTTTGCTTGGGCATTCATCTGTTCAGAGGCGGAGGCCGTCTCTTCCGCGTTCGCCGCATTTTGCTGTGTTACATGATCCATTTCGACAACCGCACGGTTAACTTGTTCGATGCCGCTCGCCTGTTCATTTGAGGCGGCGGCAATTTCAGCTATAAGGCCACCGACCTTTTCCGTAATCTCCTTGTTTTCCTGAAACGCCGTTATTGTCGATCGCGTCAATTCTTTGCCGTTGCTGACCGCCTTCATGGTATTTTCAATAAAATCCGCCGTTGTTTTCGCCGCCTGCGCCGCTCTCAGCGCAAGGTTTCGAACTTCTTCGGCCACCACTGCAAATCCGGCGCCCGCCTCACCGGCCCGCGCCGCCTCCACTGCCGCATTCAAAGCCAGCAAATTTGTCTGAAATGCAATTTCATCGATGGTTTTAATGATCTTTCCGGTCTCCTCGCTCGAAGTGGAAATATCCTGAACCGCTTTTCCCATATTTTCCATATACCGGCTGACGTTATTGACCACATTTTGGGCATCCTGCATCATCGCCATAGTTGCGTTGGCATTGTCGGCATTCTGTTTGATCATCGTGGACATCTCTTCAAGCGATGCGGAGGTTTCTTCTATTGCGGCAGCCTGCTCCGAAGCCCCTTCGGCGAGTGACTGACCGGCCGAAGAGACCTGTTCGGAAGCGGAAAAAACAAGCGCAGCGGTATTCGTCAAACCGTTGATAATATAACGGACAGGCCGTGTGACACTGCCGGAAATCAGAACCGCCAGCACAATGCCTAATAACAGCGTTGCCATCAAGCCACCGACCATAATTTTTGAGGCACCGCCAAGCGCGTGCATGGCACCTTCAGCAACGGCAGCGGTTTGTAAAGCGCCGGCATCGGCAAGTTTCTGACACGCTTCAAGCAGGGCGTTTCCCAAATCATCACTTTTTCTCTGAAGTTCTTGTAAGCTTTGCCAGTCCGCCATGAACCCTTCCATTGCCGACCGATACCCCTGAACAGCTTTGTAGGCAGCGTCAATTTGCGCAACATCTTTTTCTAAAGGGGTAATTTTACGCAGATCTGCGAATTTCGCCTCCATTAGTTCAAAATTCTTCATCGCCGTCGTTATCAGGTCCGTGTCCCAGAGAACCTGAGATTCAAATGCCCTGACACGCGTATCATTTCCAATCGCTACAATTTTATTGGTAATGTTTATTCTGCGATGCCCTTCATCAATATTAGAAGTGAGTTCTATTTGCTTCCCTTCAAAAAATGTATCACAACTCAACAGGTATTTACCTGCTAACGCATCCATCTTCTCTCTTGCCTTCTCCAAAATCATTTTATCGGCTGCGTCGCCAAGTTGTATTTCTTTTAAAAACGTTTGCATCACTTTTTGGAAATCACTTGCTTTCGCTTCGGTTTCTTTTATGTGCTAAAGATCACTCTCATTCATCGAAAGAAGCCGCAATTGATCCGCCAGCAGTTTAACACTGGAAATCATTTCAATGGCGGAAAGTAGCATGGCAGAATCATTATAGGCTATCGCCTTATAAATCTGAGATTGGGAGGAAGTGCCGATATCCACCAGACCGGTCACAACATCCATGATATTCTGATGATCAACCAGTTCTTTTTTTAATGCGTCATTTTGATTGTCTAGAAATGTTTTACTCGCCTTTGAGTAGTCTGTGGCATGGGCATTAAAAGCGTCGCGCTTTACATTCATACGCTCAAAGGTTGTCTTTATATCCGACATGGTCGCCCGGTAGTCTTCCCGGTTTTTTCTTATCATTTCGAGTAGTCTGGTTGACGCCTTGTTCGACTTAGAATCACCCTTTGTCGCCTCAAATCCCTTGGCGATAGCCGAATCCATGCTGTTCAACGCGACCCATGCTTCATCATAAAATTCTGGTTTTTCGGTAAATCCATACCCGCGCATTGCATACCTGTTTCGATTGCCGGCATCCCGAATCCCGCCAGCCGCATTTGCCAGAGGGATATATTCAACGGCAAGTTTGGTAGAATCCACAGACACGATTCTCATTTCATAAACAGCAATTCCGCCCAATACCATCGCCATGAGAATCAGAATGCCGAAGCCAAGCCCCATTTTTTTTCCTATTGTCATTTTTTCCATTCTTATTCCTAAATCCAAACAGCAGCGGCATTTCAGACCTTCGTCCGGCGTAGGAATAGCCCTGCAGAAGACCGTCTATGTATTGGGCGGAATTGCTGAAATCTTTTCCTGGGGTTACCACGTGAAATAGAAGTGTGACGTTGGAAAGCTCTCAATCAAGCGATATCTTTACAGCCCGCTGAACATAGGCCCGCGCTTCTCGATGAATGCTGTTATGCCTTCTCGTGCGTCCAGCGTGACTGCGGCCCTCATGAAAGCCTGTGCTTCATCCTCAAGCTGTGCCTCGAAGCCCTGGGACATCGTCCGAGCCATCAGTCTTCGAATTTCTCCGTATGCTCGTGTCGGGCCTTTACTGAGCTGGATGGCGGCCTGCTCTGCCTGAATTCTTATTTCTTCATCCTCTACCACATGGTCTACAAGCCCTATTCGTTCGGCCTCGGCAGCATCAATAACTTCCCCTATTAATAAAAAACGTCTCGCCCGGGCAAGCCCGATACGGGAGGCCAACCCAAAAGTACCGCCAAGATCGCAAGTAAATCCGAGTTTAGAGTAAGCCGCACCGAATCTTGCTGAGCGAGCGCTATAGACCAGATCGCAATTGGAAAGGACCGACACGGCACCGCCCATGGCGGTAGCGTGGACACATGCCACAATTGGCGCATTCATTCGCATCAGGCGGGCCATCCCCATATGCAGGCTACCGGTCGCTTCACGTACCACATCGGCCATTGTATCAATGTGCTGCGAGAACCGGACGATATCACCACCAACACTGAAGTACTGGCCCCGGGCACTCAACAGGACAACGCGAACCTCTTTTCGCCCAGCGATATCGTTGGCTACCTGGCCAAACTCACGGCAGCACACTTCATTGAAAGGATTACCCAGGTCGGGCTGATTCATGGTCAGTCTTGCTATTCCATCACTCACCACCAAGTCAAATGTCTCGTACATTCTTTTATTCCTCCTCGTAATCCATCAACACTATCGCGCAATTTTTCGAATCAGCCGACAGAAATACCGCCGTTGATACTGATCGCTTGACCGGTGATGCGTCGAGCCGCCGGTCCGGCCAGAAAAATCGTCATCATCGCGATATCTTCCGGCTCGGGAACTCCCAGATGTGCCTTGCTCGCAACCTTCTCCCACATTTTTACGCTATACGAATCAGTCGTAAAAAGTGCGGCACCCGGAGTGTTGGCGATCAGCGACGGGGTGAGAACATTGATTCGAATGAAATTTCTTTTCTCTTCGAGCGCAGCCGTCTGCGAGAACATCGTGATGGCCGCCATCGCGGCGCCGATCGCAGTCTCACCGGGCGTAGCCACCTTGGCGGCAATTGAAGCAACATTGATAATGGCGCCACCTTTTTGCCGACGCATGGCGGGCAGTATGGCACACATCATGTTCAAAGGAGGCACCAAAATGTAATCCAGACGCGGCTTGACCTCTTCGATCGGTATATCCCGCAAAATAACCGGCGGATGGCTGGGGCCCGTCGAGCAAACCAGCACATCTATCGCCCCCAGCCGGTCGCGGGCTGCCTGCTCGGCCCGGACGGTGTCTGCCAAATCCATGGCGTCTACCTGGACAAAGCCCACGTCCGCGCCCGGCACCCGGTCGCGAACCACCTTACATGCTGCACCCCCACGCTCCGGGTTTCGCCCAAGCAGCACGACGCGCGCCCCCTGTTCCGCGAATTGAGCAGCAGTCTCTAATCCAACACCCGCCGTCCCACCCAAGAGGACCACACCACATTCTGAAATTTCTTTTGGATTCATAAGATATTTTCCCCCCATTAAAATTAGACGCTTTCCTCTTTTATTTTTTCAGCGATAATCATCTCTAACCTCGTTTTATCAACCTTACCAGCCACACCGGTTGGTATCACATCTATAATCTCAAGCCGTTCTGGGTATATCATTCTCCCCAACCCTTTGCCCCCTAAAAAATCACCCACCTCATCTAATGTTAATTTCTCCGCTCCGTGCTTCAGTACTACAAAGGCGCAGGCTCTTTCGTGTAAAATAGGGTCGGGCATTTTCACTATTGACACCTGGGAAATTTTGGGGTGGCTTGATAAAATATCTTCTATCTCTTTTGGGAAAATGTTTAAAGACCCCCTCAAAATCATGTCCTTTGATCTTCCAGTTAGAACAAGGTGGCCACGCTCATCGAATCTACCCAAGTCCCCTGTTTTTTGATAGCCCTTCCATTTCCCTTCTTTAATCCATGTATCGTTTTCGTATTCCGGCTGGTTATAATAGCCATGATGCAACGCCCAAATATATAACTCACCTACTTCACCATGAGGAACCCTATTAGCCTCGCTATCAACTATCGCAATCTCAAGCCCCGCCGGAGGTGTGCCAATTGAATGAAGCAGCTCATCTTTTTTCATCCAGTGATTTGTGGATGCAATGCCTCCGGATTCTGTAGTACCATAGGCATTCGTAATTACTACACCCTTATCTATTAAATGAGATGATATTTCCTTGGATATGGGGCCGCCAGCCGAAGCGAATTTTATCAAACTACTCAAGTCATACTTTTCTGCAAAGGGCCCCAGCAGCGCCCTTTCGCCCATGGCCGGTACCCCATTCCACATGGTTATTTTTTCTTCCTCGGTTAAACGTAAGGCCCATTCATCACTGTAATGGGTTTGCAAAACCACAGCGGCACCCACGGCCAAAGGCGTCCATATGCCCCCCCACTTCCCGGCAGTACCACTCATGGGACCGAATAAAAGTGCCTTATCACGGCTTGTATAATTCACTTTTTCGGAAAAACTTATTGTAAACGTTTGAAAATAATAAGATCCGTGAACAACAAGTTTAGGAAGCCCCGTGCTTCCAGATGTTTCCAGGATTATCCACGGATCAAAGACACCGACCTTTAAGGCGTCCAAATCTTCCGGAATAAATTTTTCCATGATTTTTGGATTCAGTAATTCAGAAACAGATACCGTTCCCTCCGGAACCTCATCGCCAATTACATATATTTTTTTAAGTTCAGGATGCTGTTTCTGATATTCTTTATACCACTTTACAATATCCCTGCCGCGCCAGTCAGGTGTAATAATGGCAATTGTCGGTTTAACGTGCTCAAGAATTCCCTGTGTCTCCGTCTGACCAAAATCCACATGATTGCTCAAAAACCAGCATCCTATTTTGCTTGCGGCAATGTATGCGTAATAGTGCTCAATGCAATTGGGCAACTGGCAAATAAGCGTTTCACCTTTAAACAAACCGGCTTCCAGCAGGTTAAAAATATATAGGTTAATATCATTAAGCGCCTGCGGCCATGTTTTTCTACGTCGTTTTTCAGCTTCGATGCCATACAGGGTATCGACCAGTGCTTCTTTTTTGGGATATGCAAACGCATTTCTTTTTACCCAATCATACTCGGTGGTCATGTCGTAGAACCGGCGCGCCCCCAGCTCTCTGCTTTTATAGATCATGTCTGCGGTGAACAACGTTTTCATCGTACTCCTCTCTTAACATAGTTAAGAATTTACTTTTCCATAAAAACAATCCGTTTCATTCTTTGAAGCAATATCGAAAAATCTGCTTCCCCATACTGATATATTTTTCTCTTTCACCTCATGTATTCCGGAAGTATTTTCAGGCAATCTTTCCCCGTCACGGCTGATGCGCAAATAAGTGCGCCGTGGGCCGCACCACTGGTGCCCACATCCCATTGGCTAACCGTATCCCCTGTGAAAAACAGGTTCTTAAGATACGGGTGTTTGACCCCCGGTCTTCTATCGCCTATCTGGCCGGGGATGGGGCTACACCCATACACCGACTCAGCAACCACGGTAATGTACCACTCAAGAATTTCATCAAATCGGGGCCACTGTTTCCTTATAAAATCCAGTTGCGCCTTGTTCGCCTTTTGCATCAGTTCCTTATTGTGAATTTCATCCGGGTCTTTTGCTGAAATAGGCATCCATGTCTGCGTAATACACCCTTTCCCGTTAATTATTCTGGAAGGATCAACTTCGCTGATCTGCTCGAACCCCCATACGGGATTACCGCCTTTCAATTCAATCCCCGGTAAGCGATCTATGACGTAAATGCCCTTGGGCCATTCCGTTTCAAACGGCTCACGAGTCTTGATACACATTAACAAACCGGCAACCGGTTCATAACTTTCAATTCTTTTAGCAAGTTCCTCAGGAAAGTATTCTTTCGGTATAATGCTGAATATCTGACTCATTTGGAGATTCGATATCACATTTTTTGCATAAATCTTTCTTTCCTTGCCGTTTACCTCCACAACAACGCCGGTTGCCTTGTGCTTTTCTATGATAACGTCTTTGACTTTCGCCTTGGTAACGATTTCGCCACCGTTTTCCCTAATGATATCTGCGAAAACAAGTGCCACAACCTTTGTCCCGCCTTTGACGTCGCCCATTCCGCCGCCAAAGGATAAATGCCTGCCGGTCGCACTTGTCATATTGTTACAAAGGATCCAATCGCCGGCGGATATCATTCGCTCGTCATTAATACAGTACTGCCATCTAGCCAGTGTCGTATAAAAATCAATCACCCTTTTGTCATCCGTCAACGTTGAAAGATACTCCTTTATGCTCAAATGAAAATATTCAGCGGCCTCTGCACGGGAAAGCGAAATTCTCTCAGTAGCGATTTTGCCTCGTTCGAGACTCGACTCTTTTGACCAATCATTAAAATATTCCCTGAACTCCACCCAGTTACCATCTTTCCAGTATAGGAAACCGATGGGATTTTCGGCGGGCAGTTTTTTCCCCAATGCCCTTGCTATCAGGGAGAACCTGTTACGGTCGCCTGCCGACATACCATGCCATCCCCCTTCTATAATATGGTCCTTAAAAATACCATTCTCGATAATCTCTGAAAGAGAAGGTTTTGAATCGATCACCCAGGTTCCCATGGCCCCGCCAAGAAGGCGGCGATATTCCTCTTCAGTATATTCTCCATAAGGCCCTCCGAAGCATTGAATCCGTCCTCCTATCTCACTTTCCTTCTCAAGCACCAGCACCTTCATCCCTTCCCGTTTGGCCAGCACGGCGCCAGTTATTAAGCCTCCCATTCCCGCCCCAATGACTATTGCATCATACTCTGTGTTTTTCATCGTCTTCACCTCTCAAAATGTTTAATTTTCTACTATCAAGTCAAATGGTTAATGACTCATCCATTTCCTATTGTTGATTACCATTCATTCTACTTTAATTTAAAGAATGAACCTAACATCCAACGCCAGACAGCCCGTTTCATGGACCATGACCGGATTCATATCGATTTCTTTTATCTCTTTAAAATCCTGCGCGAGAACTGAAAGCTTAAGGAGGATATCCGCCAGACTATCCACATCTTTTGGTTTCCGGCCGCGGACGCCGGAAAGTATCCCGTAGCCTTTAATTTCCTTTATCATTTCAATAGCATCGTTACGATTTATCGGCGCAATTCGAATACTGATGTCTTCCATCAGCTCTGCGAATATACCGCCCATCCCAAAAAGCATGGTCGGGCCAAAAGACCGGTCCTGTTTTACGCCCAATATTACTTCCTGGCCGTTGGATTCAGCCTGGCCCATCACGATGGCAACAAACGGTTCATGCCCTGGCAGTGAGTTGCCCAAGCGTTGTTGCATGCGCGTGAAAGCTTCGCCCACATCGTCCGGGGTCGTAAGATTCAATTCGACACCGCCAACATCGGATTTGTGAACTACGGAAGGCACATCTATTTTCAAAGCCACCGGTAAGCCGATTTGAAAAGCGGCTTCCGCTGCAGCTTGTGCGGTATGAACAGTCCGGTATTCAGGTGCGGGGATTTGGTACCGTTTTAAAATATCAAAACATTCAGCCTGACTTGGATTGCGGTTTTCATTCGTGGCCCTGCGGATAATATTGGCGGCTTCCTTTGGGACGACCGTTCTCACTTTCGGCATTGTCCTTCGGTTGCGTTCTTGGAACAAATGACGCTGATAGGAAGCTCTCAGAGCCTGAACACCTTCTTCAGGAGTATCAAAAAAGGGGAACCCCAAATTTCTTTTTATATAACTTGCCTCCTGCTCGTCAATCATAAGGCATAAAGCAATCGGTTTCCCGTATTTTTCACTCAAGTCTTTGACAATTCGCAATAATCTTCGAGAGTCATCACCAATCTCATCATCGTATGTATAGGCCAGCAGCATCCCGTGAAAATTGTCATTCGATAACACCCGTTGGACCGTGGACGCGTAAACGGAAAGATCAAAAAGGTCGCCTAGATCAAGCGGATTTCTGAGACTGATAACACCGCCGCGCACATGTTCCCGAACGCTTGAAATCGCCTCGGCCGGGAAAGGAGGCAATTCAAATCCGGAAGACTCGGCAGTATCGGCTGCAATGACGGCAAAACCGCCGGAGCGGGAAACAATAGCCAGGTTTCGGCCTCTCATCAACGGCAAACCAAATATTTTAACTAAATTTACCATCTCGCCGGTAGTCTGCACGCGAAGGATACCGGCCTGCTTAAAAGCAGCGCTCACCACCTTGTCGTCTGTCGATAACACGGCGGTGTGCGATGAAGCTGAAGCAAATCCGGCTGCATTGATACCGGCTTTGTATGCGAGTATCGGTTTTTCGCTTTGAGCGGCAATCTCCATGAGTCGGCGCCCTTCTTTTATGCCTTCCAAATACAAGCAGATGATCTCAGTGCCATTATCCTCCTTAACCAGGTATTCGAGCAGATCGGATTGATTCACGTTTAATTGATTACCAATAGAAATAACTTTGTTGGTGTATATGTCATAATGAGAAAAATATTCTATATAGGTGTCGGCTATACCGCCGGACTGAGATATGATGGAAACATTTCCTGTTGCTGAAGGAATTTTTCTCGGCAAAAAAGAGGTGGCAAGACTGGTTTCGGTATTGACGATCCCAATACAGTTTGGACCGATAAATCGAATGTCAAATTGCCTTGCAAGGCTTACCAATTCATTTTCCAATGTCTTTCGATCACCGGCGAATTCGGTAAAACCGCCTGATTCGATAATGATCCGCTGAATGCCGGCTTCACCGCATTCCCGCACGGCTGTCGGTACAACGCTCGCCGGTGTGATAATAACCGCCAAGTCCAGATTAGATCCGATCTCCTTCGGGCTTTTATGGATAGGAGTTTCCCTTATCATCCCTCCGCTGGGACCAACGGCGTAAACCATTCCTTTAAAGCCGATATCAATCAGGTTTTGGACAATATTCCGGCCTAAATTATCCGGCTTATCACTCACGCCGACGACCACGATGCTTTTCGGGTAAAAAAACCCTTTCATAATTCTCCAATCCCAACGTTATAACAAACGAAATGCATATAAATAGGCATTGTGCAGGTTATGCCCCTGCGTCATTCGATAAAGGCCATCCCGCCCTTCCCGGCCGACCTATATAGACCGACTGATCAATCCTTTCATTATCTCGGATGTTCCGCCGTAAAGTCGCATAACGCGAGAATCCCGCCAGAGGCGGGCGATTTCGTACTCTTCCATATAGCCGTAACCGCCGAATAGTTGCAGACAGTCATCCACAACGCTGCTGCGAAGCTCACTGTGCCAAAGTTTGGCGGCCGCCGCCTGATGAATAGTGAGTTGCTTATCAACCAGAGCTTGTATACATCCGTCAAGGTGCGCCCAGCCAACCTGAAGTTTGGTTTTTATGTCGGCTAATACAAAACGGGTATTTTGAAATTCCAGGATGGTTTTGCCAAAGGCTTTGCGATCTTTGACATAGGGAACAGTAATGTCATAGGCGTGCTGAGCTGCCGCCTGACAGGAGATCGAAATCGAGATCCGCTCTTGAGGCAACTCTTGCATCATATAAGCAAAGCCCCGGCCTTCCTCGCCAAGTAAATTTTCAGCCGGAACAAACACATCATCAAAAAACAGCTCGGCCGTATCGTTTGCGCGAGTACCGACTTTTTCCAATTTCCGTCCCTTTGTTAAGCCCCTGGCTTTTCCGTCACAAACAAATAACGAAAGGCCTTTGCCGCCCTTTTCGGTACCGGTTCGTGCTGAAACAACTGCCACATCACAACTGATACCGTTCGTGATAAATGTCTTGGCGCCGTTCAGCAAATAGCCGCCATCAGCAGGTGTCGCTTTGGTTTGAATCGCTTTTGAATCGCTGCCCGCATTCGGCTCCGTCATGCAGATGGCGGCAATGGCTTCCCCTGTTGCCATTTTAGGGAGCCACTGTTGCTTTACCGTTTCAGCACCATAGGTGTTAATATAATGCGCGACGATATCGTTATGGGGGCCAAAACCGGGACCACATGTCCCTGCCATTGACGTTTCTTCCAAAATGATCGCGTTGATTTTAAAATCAAGGCCACCGCCGCCATATTCTTCCGGTATGTCCGGCAATAACAGGCCTTGCGCGCCGCAGGCGAGCCAGAACTCACGATCTACCATTCCGACCTTCTCCCACGTTTCAACCTTAGGCAAGAGCTCACGTTTATAAAATTCTTTAACACTATCGCGAAACAGCTCGTGATCATCATTGTAGATAGAACGCTTCAGCATAGAGCCTTCCTTCCTTTCATCCAACAATTACTTTCCATTCTCTCACTTGGAATCTTTGATTCTAAAATTAGATAGACCGGCTGATTAAATCTTTCATTATTTCGGACGTGCCGGCATAAAGTCGCATGCAGCGTGAATCCCGCCAAAGTCTGGCGATTTCATATTCTTCCATATAACCGTATCCGCCGAAAAGTTGCAGACAAGCATCCGCAACGTCGAAGCGAAGCTCGCTATGCCAGAGTTTGGCGGCGGCCGCCTGGTAAACGGTGAGTTCTTTATCCAGCAAAGCCTGCAAACAGGCATCTATGTGCGCCCAGCCGACTTGAAGCTTGGTTTTTATTTCAGCCAAGACAAAACGGGTGTTTTGAAAATCGATAATGGATTTACCAAAGGCTTTTCGCTCCCTGACATATGGCACCGTGATGTCATAGGCGTGCTGTGCCGCCGCTTGAGCGCGAATCGCGACCGATATTCGCTCTTGCGGCAGCTCTTTCATCATAATGGCAAAACCTTGACCTTCCTCGCCGAGCAGGTTTTCTGCCGGGACAAACACATCATCAAAAAACAGCTCGGCCGTATCGTTTGAACGGATACCTATTTTTTCGAGTTTTCGCCCTTTTTTAAACCCATCGGCAGCGGCATCGCAGAGAAATAACGAGATCGTTTTGGCGCCTTTATCGGACCCGATTCTAGCGGCCACAATAGCCACATCGCAATTAATGCCGTTTGTAATGAAAATTTTAGAGCCATTCAGCAGATAGCCGCCATCGACGGGGGTTGCTTTGGTTTGAATCGCTTTTAAATCACTGCCGGCATTCGGCTCAGTCATGCAGATGGCGCCAATGGCTTCACCTTTTGCCATTTTGGGCAGCCAGTATCGCTTGGCCGTTTCAGTGCCATAGTTATAAATGTAGGGTGCAATTACATCATTTTGGGGCCCGAAACCGGGACCGTCAGTTCCGGCCATCTGAGTTTCCTCAAAAATGATTGCATTTATTCTGAAATCAAGCCCCCCGCCCCCATATTCTTCCGGGATATCCGCCAATAGCAGTCCTTGCGCACCGGCGGCCAACCAAAACTCACGATCCACAATCCCGTCCTTCTCCCACTTGTCAATCTTCGGCAATAGTTCGCGTCTAAAAAATTCTTTAACACTTGCGCGAAACATTTCATGATCTTCATTATAAATTGTTCTTTTCAACATCGTCATTATCCTTCTTGCTTTTTATTCAACAATAACTTTCCCTTCTCTTATAATTTTTCGTCTTTCGCTATTCCCTGGTTTTTTGGCTTTTTCCAATATCTCCAATCCGTAACCAAACGTCCCGGGTTCCTTAAACCGTAGACTTACCGTCTGACCGTAAGCTAAAAAATCGGTAAGAAAGCATCCTTCCGCTTCGATAAAACCGGATGGTGACTCACTTGCAATGATGCATGATTTTGAATTTTCATGAAAATTGATACTGACATTTTCTTTTTCAATCCAACTGACCCAGATAACACAACTGCCTTTAGGCACTTTCACCTCATTTGGATAGAGATAGATTCGGCTCTCTCCGCCGACAGTCTCTTTGGCAATTCTGACGATAAAACACTGCGCGGCATCGGATATACCGGTATAAGGCAGCATAAAAGTACCGATGACAGCCAGTATTAAAATCGCAACCAGATAACGCTTATTTCCCTTCATTTACCGTCCCCTTTTTACCATGAATATAGTCATGGCACGGTTTTCCGCGATAAGCCTCATCAAAGGCAAATGGCAGATCATTGGTTACGCCGCCATCGCAGATCCTATTTTTGCCGACCGACGCTTATACCGCACTAACAAGCTTGCCAAGGCCGGCAGCAGAACGATCGCTCCGATCATATTCACCAAAAACATAAAGGTGAGCAGGATGCCCATGTCCGCCTGAAACTTGATCGGCGAAAAGGCCCATGTCGCCACACCGACGGCCAACATCAGCCCAATCAGAATGACCGCCTTGCCGGTGGTTATAACGGTTCGGTAATAGGCCGTGGAAAGCGATAGCCCATCGCTCAGGTACGACTGCAATTGGCTGTATATATAAATTCCGTAGTCAACCCCGACACCCACCCCTAACGCAATCACGGGCAGCGTTGCGACCTTGACCCCGATACCGAGCCACATCATCACCAATTGACAAAGCGCCGAGGTCAGCATCAGCGGTAAAATGATGGCCACCATCGCTCCAACCGAACGGAAGGTGAGCAGGCAAAGCCCTGCCACGATGCCATATACCCAGATCAGCATTTTATATTGGGCTTTGCTGATAACAATGTTGGTGGCCGCTTCAATGCCCGCATTTCCGGCCGCCATTAAAAATTGAGAAGTTTCCGTAATGTTCTTGTAAGCAAACCGGTTGACCACATTAACCACGGCCTGAAGCGTCTCCGCCTTATGATCCTTCAGGTAAATGATGATCGGCGAAAGCGTCCCTTCACGATTATTGGCAATGGGCGTAGTTCTTACAGCCGATGCATTTAGCGTCTGCTGATTGCGGGGTAACCCCTTCCATTTCAAATTCCCCTCATTAAATCCCACCAGTAGTGTCTTTATTTCATCCACCAGGGAACTGGTTGATTGAACTCCCGGA
Source organism: Desulfobacterales bacterium (assembly GCA_034003325.1). NCBI lineage: Bacteria > Pseudomonadati > Thermodesulfobacteriota > Desulfobacteria > Desulfobacterales > Desulfobacterales bacterium. The sequence continues at coordinate 106,700 of JAVEYW010000013.1, read as the reverse complement.
AGCTGTTCAAGCCGCAACTGGAGCTGTTCCATTGCAACCATATTGGCATAAGCGCTGTTTTTCTCGGGCGGCGTTTTTACCATGACAACAAACAAATCGGAACTTGATGAGTAATTCTCCCCCATAAATGCATTGTCCAAATTATACCGTGAGTTCGGCCTGAGTTCAGGCGCACCGGGGTCCAGATCACCGATTTTCAAATTCTTACTGCCGACGATTCCGAATATAAAGAGCCCCCCCGCCACCAACACGGCCACCGATGCCGTCTTGGGACCTGTCATTTTTGCAAGAAATCCCCAAATTGGGTGTTTATCAGCCATTTCATCCTGCTGCTGGTACTCGACTTGCTTTCGGCTAACGCCCAAATATGACACCATAATCGGGAGCATCACCAGGTTGGTAACAATGAGAATGATGACACCGATGCTGGCCCCTAATGCAAGATATTGAATAACCGTCACTTGAATGACGGCCATCGTGGCAAATCCGATACCGTCAGTTATCAGTGCAGTAAGTCCCGGTTTATAGATCCTGCGAAAGGTTAATCGTGCCGCCTGAAGCCTGTCCGCCCCTTTGGCCGATTCACGGTGTATGCCGGAAAGGATTTGTACACCGTGGCTCACGCCGATAGCAAAGATCAGAAATGGAACCAGCATGGAATAAGGGTCAAGATCGAGGTGCATTATCCTCAAAATCCCCAGTTGCCAAACAGCCGCTACAATTGAGCAGACAATTAAAACGAGTGCACTTCGCAAACACCTGGTGTAGGCTAACAATATTACCATCGTGATCAGAATCGTGACGGCAAAAAAAATGGCCACCTCCCGGCTTGCGGCCAACATGTCCCCCATCACCTTTGCAAACCCGACCATATGAATTTTAATGGTATCGCTTTGGAACTTTTTACGAACCAGTTTCTCAATGCTATTTGAAAATTCCCGGTAACTAAGCGGTTTCCCGGTATCCGGATTGATATCCATAAGGGGAACATTCACAATGGTGGACTTAAAGTTGTTCGCCACCAGAGATCCAACGATTCTAGCTTTGAGAAGATTCTTTTTCACTTGCTCAAGAGTCGCAGGCGATCCGTCATAGTCATCCGGAATCACTGCGGCGCCCTCAAAGCCTTCCTCGGTCACCTCAATCCACCGGGTATTAGGTGTCCATAAGCCTTGAATGGCCCCCCGCTCCACACCGGGAATAAAAAATATCTCATCGGTGATTTTTCGAAGAGTTTCCATATACTCTTTGGTGAAAATATCGCCCTTTGTGGTTTCTACCGCCACCCTGATAACATTTCCAAAGCCTTTCAGATCTTGCTTATGCGCCAGGTAATTCACGATAAAGGGATGTTTGGTCGGAATCATTTTTTCAAAACTGGCATCCAATTGAAGATCTGTCGCCTTATATCCCAGGAAGAACGTTGTTATTGTAAAAATAATCAATAAGATAAGACGATTTTTAAAAATTAGGGATTCCAGCAACGGTGGTTTTTCATCCATCGATTTCAAGATAATTGTTTTCTCTTGTGAAGCCATCTATTTATCCCCTTGCTTGTCATCAGCGATAGGTACCTGTTTCGCTCCTCTCATGCCGACAATAACGGCGTGGCCATCCCGTGCGTCTGCCACACCAATCAGACCCACACCCACCTTTTGTTGATCAAACACAGCCGTGTCTCCAGACCCAATCAACATCAACCCGGAATAAGAAACCATCATCAGCCTTCCGTCGGAACATACGGCGCCCCCGCCCAAAGCACCGCCGGTTCCAGTCAGTATGTGCCGCCAACTTTCGCCCAAATCCGCGGAATGAGCGATGTTGCCGTTAATCCCGAAAGCGATGACATACGAATCGTTGGGGCTGGCCACAATACCGAAAAAAGAGCCTTCATAAGGGGATAACAGCGTTTCCCAATGCTCGCCGCCATCCGGCGAACGAAACAGGGTTCCGGCTTCGCCGGCGATAAAAAGCGCCCCTTTTGCTGCTTGCGTAATTCCGTTAAGATGAAGCCGATCCGGATTGTCGGTTCGGTCCCACCAGGCCTGCCACGTCTTTCCCCCATCCACCGTTCGGCAAAACTGGCCGTAAGCGCCAACAACAAAGCCTTCTCTCTCATTTTTGAACCAAACATCCATAAACGGCTCGCAGCAAATGTCATCATCAAGAGCCCGCTGAAATTTCTCCAGTGTGCGTCGGGAATCTTCCAGCTCTTTTGAAAACTTCTCGCGTTCCTCTGGCGTTGCATGGGAGAGAGCAGCCTCTTTGTTTTCAACAAGCGTCTTTGATAAAGAGGCATTGGCTTTTAAAATCCCGTGCCCATCCAATTGCTGTGTCCAACTTTGGCCACCGTCATTCGAATGCAGGATCACACCATCATGTCCGACCGCCCACCCTTTTTGAGAGACCGGGAAAAACACGGCCGTTAGCGTTAAACTTGTCGGTACCGTTGCTTGTTTCCAGGACTTTCCATTGTCCTCCGAAAAAACGATGACGCCGTGTTCTCCAACGGCCACAAGACGGGTGCCGGTATTGACTACATCCGTCAGCATTGATTCGGCTGCCTTATCGTTCTTCATCGCGGGAAGATCCAGTAGCGCCATGACGGCAAAAGCAGATGGGATTGCGCCCCAAAAAGCCGTTAGCAGCACCGCGGCATAAAACGGCCATACGCGTTTAAAGGGCGCAATTAATAATTGAGGAAAAAAGAACATACTCCCCCCTCTTGGAAAACCGGATAGGCCTCTCGCGAAAACCCCTTCAGCCTACGCGAGAGGCCGGGTTTTAAATTATTGCCCCATTCTTCTTATCTGATCGGGCGTGAAGTAGTCTTCCGGTAACCGCTGGTTGAAAATCGTCAACTTTTCAGCTTCCGTAGGATCAAAATTGGTAGCATAAATACCACTTGGCAAATCGTAATGAATATTAGTGAACGAATTTACGCCCGGCAAATCATAAGCATTCGCAGTGACGGCCATATTGGTTCGCCAGAGTTTATCCCGTCCATCAAAACTATCCGTTAAAATGAGAATATAGCTATCCTCGTCATGAATAAAGATCCGCCGACCATAACTATGCCGCTCTCCACTTTTCAAGGTTGCCTCCACCACCCAAACCCGGTGCAACTCCCAGCGAAGATACTCCGGATTCATATGGCCTTTTTGATACTTGGCGGATGGTGCCGTTTTTTCAAGCGCTTTGTAACAATTGTAGGGAATAAACATTTCTTGCTTGCGTATAATTTTCCAGTCGTATCGCTCCAGTGTCCCATTGAACATAAAGGCATCGTCATAGGTAACTGTACCGCTGAAAGCGGGGTTCGGAGTGTCATAAGCTACCGTGGGTGCCCTTCTCACTCTGCGCTGTCCGGTCAGGTACTGGTAGCTTCTCCGCGGGTTGTGCGCCAAATCGACTGAATCGATAACTAATACAATCTCGCCTTTCCTTCTTGCAGGTTGAATATATAGTGAAAGATATAAAAAATAATCTCCTTTGAAGCTTTCCAGCCCCCCTTCCTTATAATAATAAGGGTATTGCGTATTAATAGTCGAACCGCTGGAAAGAACGATGTTTCCGTCCGGCTGCACAAGAAAACAATTATAAGTAAGTGATTGCGCATCTCCCAGCCATCTTAACGTATGATTCCAGACAATCTCACCCCCTGTTTTGGGGATTGGAAACGGAACGCCGCCATAAGCGCCTGTCACATGATTATCATCGTCTATAAGCTCGGCACGAGTAGCATTTTCCTTCGTGTGATCGTAAACCCACTCTGGAGCGGCATGGGACCGGTGCGTAGGATAAACATCCAGTCTGTAGGTGTCCGGATACTTGCGTAACAGCTCCTTAACGCCGTCACTCAACTGATCACCATATTGTTCCATGTTCCCGGCATTGATGCTGAAAAGTTTTTTATCATCCTGATACGGGTCGGGGTATCGGCTGCCCGGCCCCTGATAGCCCAGCCCGGCGGGCGGTGCGGTTATTCCACCGTCCCACGCGGGTATCGTGCCCGCCGCGTTTCCTGCCCGCTCAGCCCCAAAGGGGGTTAAGGTAGTCCCTAACGCCGCCGCTTCTTCGGCAGTAACTTTGGCCATCACAACAGGCGCGGTTATCAACCAGAAGCTGATGAGTATACCAAATATAAACAATATCTTTTTGTCCATTTTTACCTCCAAGGAACCGTATCATTATTTAGAATTAAGTTAATATTTACCGAATTCACCGGGGCTGCCCAAAAAACGTCTCTTGGTTTCATTAGCTTACAAACCCTATTAATTTGCTAAAATGTATACTTTATATAGGCAGACACGTAATCTCGATCCGATTTTGCATAGTCTTGTGCGTCGCCTAAAAAGTTCGTGTAACTCAGGCTAAATTTCAAATTCAAGTCGTAGGTAAAGTCGAGCCCCATGGCGAGCTCATGTTCACGTTCCGTCCAGGTCCCAGTAAGAGCGGATTTACCTTTGACCTTGTGTTTAAAAGTAACCGGAACCTCTAGATCGACCCTGGGCAGCACACGAAAAAATTGAAACGTGGTTTTGATCAGATAGCCACACGCATCGGTATCCTTGGAAAGGTTTTCCGCTTCCAACACGGAGTTAAAACCGCCTTCGAACAGCACGATCGTGTTGTCTATAAAGGACATGGGACCAAACACGTGATATACATTTAGAAGAACCTGGACAAGATCAACTTCCTCATAAGTCGGCAACCCCGCTTTTACCTGTACCGGAAGATCCATTCGGTAGGCAATTTCACCACCGTAATTCGTATCTCCGATCGTCGTGCCGAAGCTGGCGCCGATGAGTCCGACATCCTCCGGGTACACGGTGTAGTAACCACCCGCTGCAGGGTTAATTTTTAACAGCGGAAATTTTTCATGATAATTGATGTAACACAAAGCAAATTCGGTATCATAGAAATTCTGCGCCCTGTAGCGAAGTGAAGCGCCCCACTGCCCGCCATTGCTTGGCTCCTCATCTGCTATTCGGGTAAAAGCCACCATGTTTGGCGCGCCCAGATAATAATGCCCGCCTTTATCTATCAGGTCTGAAGTGCTGAAAAATGAACCGGCTGCATCGAGTATATTTTTCTCCCACTCCCACTGGTAATATCCGGAAAGAGACAAATCATCCACAAGCGCAACCTGAAAATAGCCTGCACCGGTAGGAAGAAAAACATCCCTCAGCTCGTAGCCCGGCACGTTAATCTTCGTTGCATCCGCATAGCTCATGGCAGATGATATACTACCAAAAGTTGCAAGGGATTCCCCCCAGGAAATAACTTGCTTTCCGACACGAACCATTAAACTCCGGTCTGCTATTCGAAAGTCGCCGGAAACATAAAGGTCTCGAAGATCCCCCGACCTGCCATGAATTTGCCTGGTGTCACCGTCAAATTCATCATTTTCTGCAATACGGCCCCCCACAAAATTATTGTTTGTCGATGGAGAATCGTTTTCATTATCGGCATTATATACCAGATCATAAAAGCCATATAGGTTGGTATAAAAGGTTAAGTTTTTGATAATATATGCAACCTCTGTCGATATCGAGCCACGGTTGGAAGTCAATTTTCCTTTATCAAAATTCCGATTGCCGTCATCTCCATTGATATTACTAAGGAGTGCAGAATCAGGGTCCACCAAGCGCATGGAAAAACCGTAATTTAATGTGGTTTTAATGTCGAGATTGGCATCCCCAGGCATGTCTATATTAATTGCGTATGCTGCAGATGCAAGGATTCCAGACAAGACAAGGTTAAACACCACCAGACTTACCGATTTGATACACCCCTCCCAAAAGTGCACCAGACCCATTCTTTTTTCCTTCGTCACCATCTTCTTCCTCCTCCTCTACGTTTTATGGGTTCATAAATCGATCCGGCAGGGAAAAAACCGCCCCGTCCGGCCGTTCCGCGATAACAGCCTTTACAGATTGTTGACTGACCTTCCGATTCAATGTATTGATCTTCCGTCGCATGGGCATTAACGCTATTGACAACTTTCTTCTTTTATTTTTTTTGCAATCAGTTTCTCCAGCTTAAGTTTGTCAATCTTTCCCGCTACACCAAATGGTATTTCATCTATAATTTCTATTCGTTCCGGATACTTCATTTTCGCCAACCCTTTGTTCCCCAGAAACGTAGCCACTTCACCCAAGGTTAACTGCTCTCCTTCATTAAGTGCTACAAAGGCACAGGCTCTCTCATGTAAAACAGGATCCGGCATTTTCACTATTGCCACCTGGCTAATTTTAGGATGTGTTATTAAAATTTCTTCTATTTCTCTTGGAAAGATATTTAAAGCGCCTCTCAAGATCATATCCTTTGATCTTCCGGATAAAACGAGATGGCCTCTCTCATCGAATTTCCCCAAATCCCCTGTCCGCTGATACCCTTTCCATTTACCACCCTCAATCCACGCCTCTGCCTGGTATTCCGGCTGGTTATAATAACCATGATGCATCGACCATATATATACCTCTCCGATATCACCCTGCGGGACTTCATTGCCCTCGCTGTCAACTAATACAATTTTATGGCCCGCAGGAGGTGTCCCTATTGTATGAAGCAGCTCGTCCTTATTCATCCAGTAATTTAAAGATGCAATGCCGCCGGATTCGGTAGTACCATATGCGTTTATAACTTTTACGCCCTTGTCTATTAATAGAGATGATATCTCTTTAGATATGGGCCCACCTGCCGAAGCAAATTTTATCAAACTACTCAAGTCGTACTTTTCCGCGAACGACCCCAGAAGCGCCCTTTCGCCCAAAGCTGGAACCCCTCCCCATACCGTTATTTTTTCTTCCTCTGTTAACAGTAGGGCACTTTCATCGCTGTAATGGGTCTGAAAAACAACCGTGGCACCCACATGCAACGGCATCCATACGTATGCCTTCCCGGCAGTGCCGCTAAGAGGGCCGAACAAAAGGGTCCTGTCGCGACTGGTAAAATTTGCTTTCTCGGAATAGCTACCCATAAATGTTTGAAAATAGTAGGAACCGTGAACAACAAGCTTCGGAAGGCCTGTGCTTCCAGAGGTCTCAAGGATCAACCACGGATCGTAGACACCAACTTTTAAAGCATCTAGATCTTCCGGTATAAATTTCTCCATAATTTTTGGATTAAGCAGTTCAGAAACAGATTCCGTTCCTTCAGGGACATTCTCTCCAACCACATAAATCTTTTTTAATTCAGGATGCTGCTTTTGATATTCTTTATACCATCTCGCGATATCCCTGCCGTGCCAGTCAGCAACGATAATTGCGATTGTCGGCTTTACGTGTTCAAGAATTCCTTTTGTTTCAGTCTGCCCAAAATCCACATGATTGCTTAAAAACCAGCATCCTATTTTACTTGCGGCGATAAAGGCATAATAGTGCTCAATGCAATTTGGTAGTTGACAAATGAGCATTTCACCCTTGAACAAACCGGCTTCCATCAGGTTGAAAATATGCAAATTGATGTCACTAAGCGCTTGAGGCCACGTTTTTCTTCGTCTTTTTGACGCCTCAACGCCGTAGAGAGTGTCGACAAGCGCTTCTTTCTTGGGATAGGCAAACGCATTTTTCTTTACCCAGTCGTACTCGGTGCTCATATTGTAAAACCGTCGGCCGCCCAACTCTCTGCATTTATAAATCATATCGGGGGTGAACAGGGTTCTCATCATTTTACTCCTTCATTAATTTTTAACTTATTCTTGACTATACTCAAACAATCATTGATCATTATAATATTATACTTGCTCAGCATGTATTTAAAAAAACGGGAGCAAACCGGCAAACAGACACATCGATCCGTAAACACTCAAAACTTAGGCTATGCGTATAACAACGGCATGATGAAATAGAAGAATTATGCGCTGTAATGCTTTCCAAATACCAATATCCAGTCAGCTTGAAATGCCCTAAAATTTCTTTATATATGTTCCGCAAGGAACAAGTGAGCTTCGGTTCTTCCCGCTGTCCTAATAGGTGTCTCTTCATGCCACGGTATTTACCATCGGCTCAAGCTACAATGTCTCATAAAAGTAAAGCTTCGGTACACTTTTGAATAAATGTACTATAATTTTTTTCTGAAATTAGAATTGCATTGTAACCAAAAGGTTGGAAGTTTCGAATGCGGCAGTTGCGTTGCCTCATCAATTCGCCTCACGGTTGGCTTGACGGTTTGGGATTTGCGGCGGCCGCTCTGCAACTGGACGACCGCGATGAGTGGATCGGCTGGAATGGCGAACAGCGGCAAGCGCATCTGGATTTGGTGGTGGGCATGAGCCGTTTTCTGATTCGTTCGAGTGTGCAATGTCGGAATCTGGCCTCCAAGGTGCTGGCCATGAGTAGGCGGTTTAACCCGAGGATTTCGAGCGGCGATTCGGCTACAGGCCCAGCCTGGTAGAGAGTTTCGTGGATACCGATCACTATGCTGGGACGTGCTACAGGGCTGCAAGTTGGATCGAAGTGGGAAAGACCAAGGGGCGGGGCAGGCAGGATCGTTTTAAACACTCGACGCTCAGCAGGAAGGCGATCTATGTTTACCCCATCGACAAAGAGTTCAGAAAACGAATGGGATTATCCGCCGATGCCGGTCTCGGTGCACTGACTCCGGATGATGAGTTGGCCTGTGAGCATTGGGCGGAAAACGAGTTCGGCGGCGGCGCCTCCCTTGGGGATGGCCGGCTGAGCAAAAGGCTTGTGAGTGTGGCGGAAGATAAAGCACAGATGCCCAGTGTTGTGTTCGCCTATATATGGGCAAAGGGTAACGGTAGTCAGCCTTTACCCTTACGATGAAGGCGCCGGTAATGCCAGCGGCATTGTCTCATCATAAAATTATGCCGGTTTCAAAACCACCACATCCATCTCGCCGGAAAGCGCCGCCTTCACTCTTTCGGCATCGCTCACCGCTCCCACAACGGTTCCGTAATGCATCGGAATGACAACGCGGGGCTTGATGGTACGAGCCGCCTGAATGGCTTCATCAGCCGTCATCACATAGGTGCCGGAAACCGGGAGCAACGCGACATCGATTTGAAGATGCTTCATTTCCGGTATGAAGTCGGTATCCCCCGCATGATAAACGCGCACCCCGTCGATTTCGACGACAAATCCAAGCCACCCGTTCGCCTTTGGATGAAACGGCTTGCCTATATTATAGGCCGGAACCGCAGTAATAGTCACCTCCCCGATCATCACCACATCGCCCGGCGTGACCACCCGTACATCACCAGAGAGCTTTGCCGCAGAATTCTTTTCCGTAACGATCACGGTATGGTCCTGTTGAATACGCGCGATGTCATTCGGAGAGCAATGGTCAAAATGCTCGTGACTGACCAAAATGATATCCGCTTTCACGGTTGAAGACGTCTGAAACGGATCGATATAGAGGGTTCGAGACCCGTCAATTCGAAATCCATCATGCCCCAGCCAGACGATTTTCTTTAAAAATGATTCTAACACCATTTGTCCACCTCCGGTGCTGATAAAGAATCGCTATTGGTCTTCGCGTTACGCTCCTTATTTTATTCACCATGTATTTTAGCGTTTAATCCATTCAAGGCCAATAGTCAATTAACCGTGTTTAGAAACAACCCAATGGAATAAAAGCACTTTCTTAAAACCCAACGGGAATTTCAGCCATACCGGGCAAAACGTCCAGGGAAAAAGCAAGTCCCCCGGGCACTGACTCATGGGGCATCGTCCTTTATCGGAAACATGCACGAAAAAGCGTGTATCATTGGAGAAGGTTGTTAGCTGCCAAGCATCCCAGCATCCCAGCCGCCCAGCTTCCGGCTTTGCCGGATTAAGGGATCGTATCCACCGACGCAAACGCGGGCTCGTGAAGCGGCAGCAAAATATCCGCCGCTTCTTTTATTTTCAGCATGATATCATAAGCCTCATAGACGTTGACATGGGTTCCCGGCGGGATCACGTCCATCTCCATGGCCTTGATTTCAACGGGCGGGTCAAAATTTTCGTTGATAACACAAAAGCCGGTAATAACCGCCTTGCCGGACGGGGTGTCAATAAAGACGGACAGGCCGCCCGCGGTATGAACCGGCGTATGCACGCAAGTGATTCCCGGTAGTATCTGGGTATCGCCGTGAACGGTTACAATCTGGCCGTTATCTTCAACATCTTCGATAAAGTCCACCAGGTAGCGATAATCCAACGGGTGCGGATTGTGTATGGTCTCAAGTTCTTTTTCATGTACGATAAATTTTGCATTTTCGCATTTATAGTCATTTTCACAATGATCATTGTGAAGGTGGGTATGAATAATCAGATCAATATCCTTCGGCGAAAGGTGCCAACGCGCCAGACCCTGCTCAAAGGTATAAATTTGACCTCCGACGGCTTTTTGCCTTTCCGCGGACTGAATCGGGTTCATTTCCCCGGTATCCACAAGAATTTTTTGGTCACCGCCCTCAATATACCAGCAGTAAATCGGAATTGTATACAGTTGACCGTTTCCGTATTGGTAGGTCATCATGCTTTTATCAAACACCTTGGTTCCCATGACAAGGGGATGAATTTTATATTGAGTCATTTTTCAAATCCTTATGCCCGCTTTGCTGAAAAGCCGCTGGTTCATAGCCGCTAGTTTCAAGTAAACGCCTCGTCAGCGAATATACCCTTTTTCAGTTTCATGACACACAAATTACTTTTCATATAACCGCTGACCCTATATATTGAATGAACAAAAGAAAGCGATTTGTCAACCATTCCAGCCCGGCATTCGCGGGTCTGATAAAACATGAAAGGAGCCGCTGCATGAATGGCTTTGGCCCCCTCAATGCGGTCAAAAACCGAAACTCCCGATTACTGATGAATGTCGCGATGGGAAAGCTGGCGGCCGATCTGGTTATCACGAACGCGAGCCTCATGAATGTCTATACGGCGGAGATTCTGGAAAACCACGCGGTCGGCGTAAAAGGCGATTTCATCGCCTATGTGGGAGAGGCGCCTGAGAAGCTGATCGGCCCAGCCACACACTGCATCGATGCCGCAGGGAAGACGCTCGTACCGGGCTACATTGACGGGCACACCCATCTGGCCTTTATGTATGGCATTGACGAATTTTTGAGACATGCGATTCCGGGCGGCACCACCACCCTTATTACCGAGGTCATGGAACCTTACCCGGTCAGCGGTGTTGCCGGTGTGCTGGACTTTTTAGCGTCGTTGCAACATCAGCCGGTCAAAATTTATGCCACTGCGCCGGCCATGGTGTCCATTTCCGAAAAAACGAAGGGAATCCGACCCGAAGATTTGCAAACCTTGCTGGACAGAGATGATGTTCTGGGTCTCGGCGAATCGTACTGGCAGGCCGTGTTGCAGTCTCCCGAGGTGTATCTTCCGGCACTTGAACAAACACTGCAACAAGGCAAGGTTCTCGAAGGACATTCCGCAGGCGCCCGGCACCACAAGCTATCGGCCTATGCCGCCTGCGGCATCACCTCGTGCCACGAACCCATCAGCGCGGAAGAAGTGCTGGAACGGTTGCGGCTGGGCTTTTATGTGATGGCCAGAGAGGGAAGCATTCGACGGGATTTAAACGCCATCGCGGAAATAAAAGACAGGAATGTCGATCTACGCCGGTTGATTCTTTGCACCGACAGCATCGCGCCAGGCGAATTGATTGAAAAAGGATACATGGAACATGTCGTGCAGCAGGCGGTGGGGTATGGCATTGATCCCATCACGGCCGTTCAAATGGTTACGCTCAACGTAGCAACGCATTTTTCCATCGAGCATCTGGTCGGCGGTATCGCGCCCGGCAGGTACGCCGATATGCTGATATTACCCAATCCAAGCACTTTTTCACCGGAACTCGTCATCAGTTGCGGAAAGGTAGTCGCCCGAAACGGCCAATTAACCGTTGCGCCGAGAAAGCATCCCTACTCTCACCAAAGCAAACATAGTATTGCATTGCCTAAAGCGCTAACACCTGCTGATTTTATCATTCAAGCGCCCTTTTCAAGCAAGGCGGTTGCAAGCGTTCGCGTCATCGAAATGGTGACGGACCTGGTGACGGCGGAAAAGATCATGAGCCTTCCCGTAACAAATGGGGCAATCGAAATTTCAGCCGATCAAAACCTATTGAAAATCGCCGCCATCGACAGAACCCATACACCGGGCCAACTATTTACCGGGCTCATTCTGGGATTCGGTCTTAAAACCGGCGCATTTGCCTGCAGCGCCACGTGGGACGCTTCCGATATCATTGTGGTGGGGGTGGATGAATCGGATATGGCCCTGGCCGTCAACAGCGTTGCGCAGTTGCAGGGCGGCGCCGTGTTGTGCGCTAACGGGCAAATTATTTCTCAACTGGCGTTGCCGGTATTCGGCCTCCTGTCGGAAGCGCCTATGGCGGAAATCGCCGCCAATATCAAGGCCATTAATGAACGGACAATCGGCCTGGGGGTTTCCTTTCCGGACCCGCTGTTGTCCCTGAACACCCTGACCGGCGCTGCGATTCCCTATCTCAAAATTTGCGATGAAGGCTTGGTGAATCTTAAAGACGGCAACCTCACCGGTTTGTTCGTGGAAGTCTGACAGCAGCGAAGAACAGACATTGTAAAAATAATTTCGGAATGGTAGTTAATAACTTAAAATCATCCCAAAAGGTTAGTATAATTTTAATCCATTGAGATTTCATACGATTTAATAAAGAGGCGACAGAAATGAAAACCATAAAAAGCCTGTTGGCGGAAAAAGGCCATGACGTATGGTCTATTTCATCCGGCGAAACCGTTTACAAAGCGCTGGAATTGATGGCGGAAAAAAACATCGGTGCCTTGATGGTCATTGACGATTGCAAGGTCATCGGCATTATCACGGAGCGCGATTATTGTCGGAAAGTGATCCTTAAGGGAAAATCCTCTTATAATATCCTCGTTGGCGAGTTGATGACGACGAACCTTACCTGCGCGACACCTGAAGACACGCTGGACCATTGTTTGTCGCTAATGGTCGCCAGGGATTCTCGTCACCTGCCGATTTTTGACCATAGCGAATTAGTGGGTATCGTAACCCTGGCTGATGTTGTTAAACAGATGCTTTCGAAACAACAGATCGAAATCGATAATTTTGAGAATCTGGTATATGGTGGTTATCGGGCCTGTGACACCCCTTCCACGCCGCCGAAGGAACGATAACCGGATCTCACGCAAGATCGCAACAATTGCAGCGCTGCTCTATGGCTCCTTCTGGGCGTTCTTGGCGGGTTTCGCGCTAAAAATTTCTTTTTTATGAAGTCGTCAAACCTGAGCCGCACCTTTCTTTCACCACCATTCCCAACTGTTTCAAAAGCACCAAATCGCTTTCCACGGTGCGGCCGGCGGCAGTCAGGTAATTTCCCGTCATGATACCGCTGGCGCCGGCATAAAACACGAGGGGATGAAGTTCTCTTAAATTGGCTTCCCTGCCGCCGCAAATCAGAATCTGCTTATCGGGCAGCACAAACCGAAACAAAGCGATGATTTTCAAACAGCGCAACGGCGTCAAACCCACGGACTTCTCAAAGGGCGTCCCCGGAATCGCCACCAGGAAATTCAGCGGCACCGCATCGACATTAAGGTCGCGCAACGCGAGGGCCAATTCCAGCACCTGGTCATCGGTTTCGCCGATCCCGAAGATGCCGCCGCTGCACACCGTCAGCCCGGCCGCCTTGGCAGCCCGAACCGTGGCCACGCGATCCGCATAGCGATGCGTGGTACATGTATTATCAAAATGACTTTCCGCGGTTTCCAGATTGTGATGGTAGCGCCCTACCCCGGCGGCTTTCAAAATTTCAAAATCCTGCGAAGTTAAAATCCCCAGCGATGCGCAGGTTTCGATTCCCGCCTTTCCCACTGCCGAAAGCGCGGCGGCGACTTCCTTCACCTCGGATGTTGCAAGGCTTCTGCCTGTGGTGACAATGGAATAGCGATGGATAGGAGAATCGGCAGCGCGTGTTCCCACTTCAACCAGTTTGCGCCTTTCCAGCAACGGATAGACCGGGGCATCCGTGCAGTAATGGGCCGATTGCGCGCAAAACCGGCAATCTTCGCTGCATCGGCCGGACTTGGCATTGCAGATGGTGCAAAGATGCACCGTGTTGCCGAAAAAATGCGCCCGCAACAGATCCGCCCCTGCCATAAGGTGAAATACCTTTTCTTCGGGAAAGCGGGCAATGGCGCGCAAGGTCTTCAGGTCGGGGGTTTCCCCGTCGATCCTATTCTCAGCCAATGCGATAATTTGTTTTAAATCCATTCATCCCCCTGTCTTGCGGCCGCAGCCCGCTTCAAATCAAAGCAACGGTTGAACGTGTCCAAAAGGCTTTTCCCGGTGATAACAGCCATGGGCGGAATTTCTGTGATCACCCGAATATGGCCGAACGATTCGATGGCGGCCCGGTTATCCGGGTTGATTGGCCCATTCATGACGACACCGAGAATGTTGGCTTTGATGCTTCTCAATTTCTCCAGGGACAATAAGGTATGATTGATGGTGCCCAGCGTGCTTCGGGCCACCAGCAGCACCGGTGCACGAAGCTGATGAATGAGATCCGCCATGGTCTCTTTTTCGTTCAGCGGCACCATGATGCCGCCGGCACCCTCAATAATCAGGTGATTGGCCAGGCGGCGTTCGGGCAATTGAATGGCAGCCAGATCAATGCGAACGCCTTCCCGGGAGGCCGCCGCATGGGGAGAAAGAAATGGCGAAAGCACGTATACCTCCGGGTGAAAAAACGTGTTCGGCAAGCCCGTTTTGGATCGTATCCACTCCGTATCCGTGCCCGCTTCGGCGCCGCTTTGCACCGGCTTCCAGTATTCCGCGCGAAGTCCCGCAACCAGCAACGCGGAGACAACCGTTTTACCAACCGCCGTATCCGTGCCTGCAACAAAAATCGTGTCCGGGAAATTACCTGCCATGCTGCTCGCTCCAGGCCTTAAACGCATCGATGACCTGTTGCGCCTGCTGCCGGGTGTGCAACGCGGTCAGCGTGAGCCGAATGCGGGATTGCCCGGCTTCAACCGTGGGCGGCCGAATGCCGGTGGCCATAATGCCCCTATTTTCCAGAAAGGCCGATAAGGCCATGGTTTCTTCTTCTCCCCCGATCACCACCGGCACGATCTGAGTAGTGGACGCTCCCGTCTGCCAGCCCATTTTCAGCAGAGCGTTGCGAAGATAATCCGCATGCGCGGAAAGCTGCGCGCGCTCGGCATCCATTTGCGGCACCAGGTCCAGCGCGGCATCGATGCTTCCCAAAACCGCGGGCGGCAAGGCCGTGGTAAAAATAAGCCCATGACAGCAGTTGATCAGATAGTCGCGAATTTTTTCCGAACAGGTCACATACGCCCCGTAAGCCCCGCACCCCTTGCTGAAGGTGCCCATGACCACGTCCACCTTTTTCCCGGCCGTAAGGCCCATGCCTCGCACGCCGAAAACACCGGTCGCATGCGCCTCATCCATATATAAAATGGCGTTGAACGCATTGGCCAGCTCGATCAACGCATCCACATCGCACCGGTCCCCGTCCATGCTGAACACGGATTCGGTGACAATCAAAACCCGCGAATACGCCTTTTTTCGGCTTTGCGTCAAAAGTTGCGCCAGATGCGCCAGATCGTTATGACGAAATCGCTCAACGCGACACCGGGCCAGCAGCGCGCCCCGAATCAGGCTGTTATGGTTCAGCCAGTCCGATAATATCAGCGAATCCCGGTCCGCCAGCGTGGAAAGAAGCGCGATATTCGTCTGATAACCCGCATTCATGATAAGCGCGGAAGGGCTGCCCTTAAGATCGGCCAGTTTTTTTTCGATGCCGTCAAAACAGCTCAGGTTGCCGCAAATATGTCTTGAGGCCGTTGCCCCGGCGCCGAATTTATCCATAAATTCGGCAGCTCGCTCCCTTAACAACGGATGTTTAGAAAGCCCAAGATAGTCATTGGAGCAGCAATTGAGCACCAGTTTACCATCAAGGGACACCATCGGGCCTGTTTCCGGCGCAATTGAGCGAAACCTGCGAAACAGATGCCGGGCGTGCCGGTCCTCAAGCGCATGGTCGATAAAATCGAATTTATTCAACTTCCGCTTCCGTCACCACCTCGCAAATCGCCCGCGTCACCGTTTCCAGATCCTTTTCCGAAATGATGTAGGGCGGCATCGTGTAAACCAGTTTACCAAAAGGCCGAATCCAGACCCCCTTGTCCACAAACCGCTTTTGCATTCGGGCCATATGGACGGGCTGCTTCAGCTCCACCACGCCGATGGCGCCCAGCACCCGCACATCCGTTACCTGTGCCAGGCGCTTGCAGGGCATGAGACCGGCCAAAAGCCCTTTTTCAATATTCAGCACGCGTCTTTGCCAATCCGAATTCAACAGCTTTTCAATGCTGGCCGCTGCCACGGCACAGGCCAGAGGATTTCCCATAAACGTCGGACCGTGCATAAAGACACCCGGCGCATTGCCGCAAATGCCGTCCGCCACTTCCTGAGTGGTCAAGGTGGCGGCAAGGCTCATGTATCCACCGGTAAGCGCCTTTCCCAGACACATAATATCGGGGTTAATCCCCGCATGCTCACAGGCAAAGAGTTTTCCGGTCCTGCCGAATCCGGTGGCAATCTCATCCAGAATCAGCAACACGTCATACTCATCACAAAGCGCCCGGACCCGCTGAAGGTAAACCGGCGAATAAAAGCGCATGCCGCCGGCGCCCTGCACCAGCGGCTCTAAAATAACGGCCGCGATCTCGTGATGGTGCGCGGAAATCAGGGCCTTGAACCCGTCCAGGTCCGCCTCGTCCCAGGGCGCATCAAACCCACATGGGGGAGCGTCTGCAAAATAATGCACCGGCAACACGCCGGTAAACAGCTCATGCATGCCGGTTACCGGATCACACACGGCCATTGCGCCAAAGGTGTCTCCGTGATAGCCGGATCGAACCGTCAACAGCCGGTGCTTGCCCGGGCGTCCCATGGCATGCCAGTATTGAATGGCCATTTTGATGGCGACCTCTACCCCCACGGAACCGGAATCGGAGAAAAAAACCTTTTCCAAAGGCTCAGGCGTCATCTGCGTCAGCAAAGCCGCCAGCGCCACGGCCGGCTGATGCGTGATGCCGCCGAACATCACATGACTCATTAATGTTACCTGGTCACAAAGCGCCCGATTCAGCTCCGGGCAGTTATAGCCGTGAATCGCCGCCCACCAGGAGCTCATCCCGTCAATGAGTTGCCTGCCGTCCGCAAGCGTCAATCGAACCCCATCGGCCGATACCACCGGATACACGGGCAGCGGGTCCGTTACGGAAGTATAGGGGTGCCAGATATGCTCCCGGTCGAATTTTAGCCAGTTGTCGGAAAAAGTCTCTCGCTTATTCATCCATCCACTCGTAACCATAAAAAAAATTAACGCCGGTTTAAAAGGTCCATTACCCTTCAAGACAGAAGCTACCCGCTTGCCGATGGACCTCATGCGGCTCATTCCTATGGAGCATATCGTCATTTGTCAATAATCCATTCGATGATACGGATCTTTTCCATTGGGAAACATGGTGCCGAAGGCCTAAAAATTCGAAACCGTTTGTTTTCGGAATGTGCGCCACCTGGCGCGGGTGGACAACGAAATGCCTTTTCTGCGGTTTTTGGGAGCGGCAGCCGTACTCTCCAGTCAACTGCTCAATCTTGTATCCTTACCGGCAATAGGTCTTTAGCCTTTCGAAGAGATTGCGGATCTACGGCACTCATTCTTCCCAATAAAACGCGCCGGCATTCGGGGTTTCGCAAACCCTTATTTTGGAAACCTGAACAGCGTCGTTATTGAGCATGTTGCCAATTTCATTGTACAAAAAACAAGCTATGTTTTCAGATGTCGGATTGGTGTTTTGAAAAGCGGACAATTCATTTAGATTGAAGTGGTCCAGGCCGGTTAACACCTCCTTGACCGCCGTTTTAATCTCTCTGAAGTCGACACCAATCCCGATTTCATCTAATTTTTTGCATTTAACGTACACCTCGATGATCCAATTATGCCCGTGCAAACGGGCACAGTCACCGGAATATCCCTTCAGCGCATGGGCCGCGGAAAAATGCGTTTTAATATATACCTCATATATGCCGGCCATTTTCGATACCTTTTGCCACATAGGGCGTTTTAAAATGAACCCAATATAAAATATTGGCGTTATCATCAGTACCATCGGGCAATCTCAATGGCAATTTATAAACAACGATTCGAAGCGCCCATCAAAATAATGGGGTTTCCCTATCATAATCTCCTGATTTAATCCCTGTTGCACTTTAACGCGATGATCATATTCTTTAACCATAAAAAGAAGAACAGCACTGGTGTAAGCTCATCGGAAAATAAGGAGGAAATAACCATGGAAAATAGACTGGACAAGGTATTGACCCGAATGAAAGACAAGTTTCAGAATCACCTGATAACAGACTCCAGGCACTACATGGAAGTCGATATCGGCAAGGAGGCCGATGAGATGGGGTTCGTTGACATAAAGGAAAAATATCATCATGTTTATGCGGTGATTCCGCTCAAAGAGGCGGTTGCCGGTATAAAGGTGCGTATTGACGGCAGAACTTTTGTCAACTATGCGCAGTTCGACTCGGGGATTGCCGTGCCGGGATACGTCGCCAAAGACTCCGGGTTACCGTACAAGACATTTATACCAAAAAACAGCATGATCTGTAACATTGCGTAACCGGTCGGACGCCACTTATCGGTGTAGAAACACACCGATTCCGGAAAAACCCGATGCAGTTAACTTGATCCGCGCCGTATGGCCTAATCCGGCAAGGCCGGATGCTGGAATGCTGGGATGCTGGGATGCATAAAAGCCATCTTTCAGCTTTGGCGAATGTACATGCAAAAGCGTGCATGTTTCTGGTAAAGGGTATAATCCGGCAAAGCCGGAAACCGGGCCGCTGGTCAATTGATGTATTTTAAGGTATAAAAACAGAATCGGCCGCGGGCGAATGGGTTCGGCGCCGTTGAGCGCCAGGTCCTGTTCAATCAGCATGAAACATTAGATGGAAAGGAGATTTCCGGAATGAGTCAGCAAACAAGGAATGGCGGATGGAGCCCCTATGTGGCAGGGGCACTTGTGGGCCTTCTGGCGATTGCGTCAGCCTATGCCACCACGCAGTGGCTTGGGAAAACCAGCTACCTGGGGGCTTCAACCACCTTTGTTCGAGCCGCCGGTGTGCTTCAACAAGCGATTGCCGCCGAGCATGTGGCTGCAAACGAATACTATCAGGAGACGAAAATCAAGATCGACTGGCAGTTTATGCTGGTATTGGGCATTTTTCTGGGGGCATTCATTTCTTCCATGTCAGATAAAAGTTATAAATTTGAGCCTGTCCCCCCTACTTGGGAAGAGCGGTTCGGCCCATCCATCGGAAAACGGGCGGTTGCCGCTTTTCTCGGCGGTGCAGTCGCCATGGTGGGGGCTCGCCTGGCGGACGGCTGCCCGAGCGGGCATGGTCTGAGTGGCATGATGCAATTATCGGTCAGCTCCTTTGTCGCTCTGGTCATGTTTTTCGGCATCGGCGTTCTGGTTGCCAACCTCGTTTACCGAAGGAGGTCCTCATGACTACTGATCAGTGGCTGGGTCTTATCACAGGGGTTTTGTTCGGGTTTTTGCTTCAAAAAGGTCGGGTCCTTCGCTTCGACAAACAGATCGGCGCCATGCTGTTCAAGGACATGACGATTTTAAAATTCATGCTCTCGGCGATAATGGTCGGCATGGTCGGTATTCTTCTGATGTCCGATTTGCAGCTCATTAAACTGAGCCACAAGCCAATGAATGTGGGCGCTATTGTGATCGGAGGGGGACTTTTCGGCGCCGGATGGGCGATCATGGGGTTTTGCCCAGGCACGTCGATCGGCGCGCTGGGCGAGGGCCGCTGGCATGCGCTGTTCGCGGTAATCGGCATGGTGGCCGGCGCCGCGCTTTTCGCGGAGCTTTATCCTTTTTTTAAATCAACGGTTCTTGCCTGGAAAGATTTCGGAAAGATCGGGATGCCGGAGACGATCGGTCTGTCGAAGTGGGTCATTGCGCCGCTCTTTTGGGTGGGGGTGATCTCTTTATTCTTTTGGTTCGAGAAGAAAAAAATTTAATCTTCGTTACGGGGCGGCAGGCCGCCTCATGTTACAACGCCGGTACGCCTTCTGCCAGACGGGAGACATTTTCGCCTGTTTCGTGGGCCACTGAAACCCAAAGTGGCCGCAATACCGGCAAAACAGGCGAAGATGATTCTCCAGGTCGTCACCCGGCTCGGGCAATTGCGGTCTGCCGACATTAAACTCGAAAATTCGGTCGATTCCACCCGCAACGGCGCAAGCATAATAGCCCATGGGCGTCAGCCCGATACCGCAGTCACCTAAAATCCGGCAACCGCAGGAAAAGTCGGCGAATCGATTCCATCGTGAGTCAACGGGGGCCCTGTTAAAGGGCCGGAATAAGCGTTGCCCGCCTAGTTTGGATGTATTCTTTATTGCGATATCTGCGGGCAGTTGTTGAAGCCGCCTTTGAACCTTTGCTCCGCATCCGTTTGTGCAGACAACGATTCTCAGTTCCGGGTTGTGCGCCGTTCGGTAGGCACGCAACAACTCGATGATATCGAAAAACCGGGTGTGCAGGGTCGGTTCGCCGCCCAGCAGACGAATTCGCCGCCATGTTGCACCGGATGCAATGCTCTGGTCGATAAAGGACACAATGGTTGCCACCGGCATTTCAATAGGGCTCGGGCTTTGCGTGCAGGAGCGATTGCAATTAAGGCACATCAGGTTGCACCGATAGGTAATATCAATTTCAATATAATGCCTGCTTCTTTGAAAGGGGTTTCCGAACAAGTAAACCAATGGCCGCTGGCATCTAAGAAATTGAATAAAATCCAGGGCCAGGCGTTTTACGGTAATATTACGATGGATTTTGTTACCCCTCATGGCGTGGCGTACCTTCTCGATGATATTACCGCTACAAGCCGGATTTCCCATTCTCATTATCTGCCTTGTTCATCCACCGTTTGTCAACTATTCTGATCAGTTGCCCTGTGGCCGGGGGGGGCACCGTGCTTTACAACGTAACATCGAGTCGTTATATTGGAGAACATGTGATGCGGTGCTTAATTTCCGGTAGAATGAAAGGAACGGCGACAGATTATGATTTATGATTTTAATGCAGATGCGGTATTTGAAATGGCGGAGCACATCGAAAAAAACGGGGCTAAATTTTATCGGAACGCCGCCAGACGCGTGACAACGCCCGGCATTAGGGAAATGCTGCTGCGGCTGGCCGCAATGGAAGATGAGCACCAAAAAACCTTTGCCGAGTTTCGAAAAAAATTATCCGCGTCGGAAAGGCAACCCCTCATGGCCGGAATCGACCCGGATATTCAAAAATATCTTAAAGCACTGGCCGATACACGGGTGTTTCATCATAAGAAAAAGCCCAATGTAGCGATCAGCGAAACACACACTGAAATCGATATTATCGAAGACATCTACCGTTCCGCCATTCGCGCGGAAAAAGATTCCATCGTCTTTTATGCGGGCATCAGGGAAATGGTACCCGAAGCCTTTGGAAAGTCAAAAATAGACGACATCATCAAGGAAGAAATGGGCCATATCACGACCTTAAGTGTCGAGCTGGCGGGGGTGAACAAGTAGCGGGCGCCTTCATTCCAACGTCATGGCGCCATCGGAAAGAAACTGAAGTCCTTCAGGACTCCTCAATCCGATGCGCCGGCCGCTGACTTCAATCAGATCGGCTTTGCTCATTCTGGCCAAAATGCGGGACAAGGTTTCGGGCATGGTTCCCAGAAGGCTCGCAAGCTGCCCCTTGGAAATAGATAAGGTAACCTTTTGCGGATGTTTTTGCTCCTCCGAAAGATACAGCAGATAAGAGGCAAGGCGGGCGGGCACCTCCTTTAAGGACAGGTGCTCGATCTGCATGGCAAACTGGCGAAGCCGCATAGCCAACACCGCCAGCATGTTCAGGCCCAGGGAAGGATTTTCGGTAATAAGGCGAACAAAATCGTTTCTCGGAAAAAAAAGGAGGCTGCTGGCGGCGATGGCATGGGCATGGGCCGGAAAAGGGTTTCCGGCGAAAACGGGCACCTCTCCGAACGGTTCACCGGCGCCGAAAATATGTAGAATTTTTTCCTTCCCGTCCAGGGAAGATTTAAAAATTTTCACCGTTCCGCTTTTGACCACATAAAAGCCGTTGCCGGGATCACCTTCGGAGAAAATGATTTCATCCTTGCTGTATTTTTTTACCACTGAAATGGCCTTCAGCGCGTTCAAATCGCTTGGGGCAAGGCCTTCGAAAAGGGGAATGCTCGAAAAAAAGTCCATCATTTTTCCTTTAATTTTCAGTTTTTTGAAAAAATCTCATTTTTTTTGATCTAAGTCAAGGCGGCAAGCCGTGGAATTCGGTAGATATGAATCAAACAGCAATCATGTGTCATTTGTACTTAACTCATAGAAACACCTTAAGGAGGATCAACCATGTTTTGTTTTCAATGTGAACAGACCGCTAAAGGCCAGGGATGCACCAAAATCGGTGTTTGTGGAAAACAACCGGAAGTCGCCGCGCTTCAGGATCTGCTGATATATGCGGTAAAGGGAATAAGCCAGGTGGCGCTGGCAGGCAAAAAAGTGGGCGTAAAGGACGCCGCTATCGACAATTTTACCTGTGAAGCCATCTTTTCGACACTCACCAACGTTGATTTTGATCCGGCGCGCTTTGACGGCCTGATTCGCCAGTGCGTCTCGTATCGCGAGGCACTAAAGGAAAAGGTAAAGGCCGCCGGCGGCAACGTGGCGTTTTCGGACGGACCGGCGGTATTTGAGCCGGAAAAAACCCTTGAGGGGCTGGTAGCGCAGGGCGAAAAGGTCGGTATCAAGGCCGATCCCAATGCCAACGAAGACATTCTCTCTTTGCAGCAGCTCCTTATTTATGGGCTTAAGGGCGTGGCCGCCTATGCGGACCATGCGCGAATTCTCGGGCAAACCGATGATGCGGTCTTTGAGTTTATTTATGAGGCCATGGGAGCAACACTGGATAAGAGCCTGGGCGCCGATGAACTGGTGGGTCTGGTCATGAAATGCGGCCAGATCAACCTGCGGGCAATGGAGCTACTGGACGCTGGAAATACGGGTGCTTATGGACATCCGGTGCCCACAAGCGTTCCTTTGGGTGCCAAAAAGGGAAAGGCACTTCTCGTCTCCGGTCATGACCTGAAAGACCTGGAAGCCATTTTAAAGCAAACCGAAGGCAAGGGAATCAATGTTTACACGCATGGCGAGATGCTGCCCTGCCACGGATACCCGGAACTTAAGAAATATTCTCACTTTTACGGTCATTACGGTACGGCCTGGCAAAACCAGGCACGGGAATTTTCCCAGTTTCCCGGAGCGATCGTCATGACCACCAACTGTATTCAAAAACCCCAGGAAATCTATCAGGACAATATCTTCACCACAGGCCTCGTTGGATGGCCGGGCATTCCGCATATCGCCGACAAGGACTTTACGCCGGCGATTAATCGCTCCCTGGCACTACCGGGTTTTGCCGAAGATGTTCCCGGAAAAACCGTGATGGTCGGTTTTGCCCGCAACACGGTCATGGGCGTCGCCGGCACCGTGATTGAAGCCGTAAAGAATAAGGCCATTCGCCATTTCTTCCTGGTCGGCGGCTGCGACGGCGCCAAACCGGGACGCAACTACTACACGGAATTTGTGGAGAAGGTGCCGAAGGATTGTGTGGTTTTGACACTTGCCTGCGGCAAATTCCGGTTCTTTGACAAAGATCTTGGCGACATCGGCGGCATTCCGCGCCTTCTGGATGTAGGCCAGTGCAATGATGCTTACTCCGCGGTTCAAATCGCCGTGGCGCTGGCCAATGCCTTCGGGTGCGGCGTCAATGATTTGCCGCTGTCCATGATTCTGTCCTGGTATGAACAAAAAGCAGTCGCCATCTTGCTGACGCTGCTTTCCCTGGGGGTTAAGAACATTCGGCTCGGCCCCTCCCTGCCGGCGTTCATCTCCCCCAACATTCTCAACGTGCTGGTGGAAAAATTCAATATCATGCCCATCAGCACGCCGGACGAGGATCTGAAGGCCATTCTGGGATGAAATCCGGCTTTAGCCGGATGCTGGAAAGCTTGAAAGCCGGGACGCTGGAAGGCTGGGAAGCAAAAAGGCTTTAAAGAAAAGGGCCGCCTTCGATGACAAACGGGCGGCCCATCTTCCGGCCCTATCGGCTGGATCCGTTGGGGGTTATGCCAAAAGCAAACAGGTACCCGTTCATAACGAATTTTTAATCAAAATCGGAACTGAGTGTTGAAAACTTCAGGCGGGAGCAATTGCTAAGATGCTTATGAAAACGAGGGCATCCTCAGATGCTCAACTCTCAATTCTCAATTCTTAATTATCAACTGTAGTCAGGAGGTTTCCCATGAAATGCCCGGGACAGGACAGCAGGTACTGGGAAGCAAGCGCTATTTTTGAAGCGCATTGCCCCAAATGCGGCGCAAGCGTGGAGTTTTTCAAAGACGACACGGCGCGAAAATGCCACCAATGCGATCATCGGTTTATAAACCCGAAAATGGATTTCGGTTGCGCGTCCTATTGCGAGCACGCGGAGCAATGTCTCGGCACCCTGCCCCCCGAGCTGCTTGCGCAAAAAGAGGATCTGCTAAAAGACCGGGTCGCCGTTGAAATGAAACGGTATTTTAAAACGGATTTTAAGCGCATCGGCCATGCCATGCGGGTGGCGCGCCATGCCGAACACATCGGCAAGGGGGAAAAGGGCGACCTCGGCGTCATTCTTTGCGCAGCCTACCTGCACGACATCGGTATTGTGGAGGCAGAGCGCCAGCACAACAGCAATGCGCCCAAATACCAGGAACTTGAAGGCCCTCCCATTGCCAGAAGCATTTTAACCAAGCTTCGCGCACGCGAGGAGATCATCGCCGAAGTGACCGACATCGTCGGCCATCACCATCATCCAAGGGAAAAAGAAACGCTGAACTTCAAGGTGCTTTATGACGCGGATCTAATCAGCAACCTGGAAGAAAAGCATAAAACCGAGCCCATCGCAGCGGATCAGATCAAGAACCGATTGAACAAATCGCTATTTACTGAAACAGCCAAGGCGTATGCCCGCAAACTTTTTAATGTAGAAGCGACGTTATGATCGATTCCAATCCACAGCTGATGGCTCTTGATTTCCGGCAACGCCGGCATAGGTGACATATGAAAAAAGTAAAACGAAAAATTATTCAAATAGATGAAGAACGCTGCGATGGTTGCGGCCAATGCGTGCCGGCTTGTGCGGAAGGGACCATCGCCGTCATCGACGGCAAAGCCAGAATCGTGGCGGACAATCTCTGTGACGGTCTGGGCGCCTGCCTCGGAGAGTGCCCCAACGGCGCGCTGAGAATCATCGAGCGGGAAGCCGAGGAGTTCGACGAAACAGCAGTCGAAAAACGTCTGGCGGAAATTGAAAAAGCGTCGGCCAAGGCCGAACCGGCCGCCATGCCATGCGGGTGTCCGTCAACCCATATTATGGAGTTCGGCAAAGCACGACCCTGCCCTGAATCCACCCCTGGGAAAATCGAACCGGCAGTCAAGTCGGAATTGACCCACTGGCCGATCAAGATTCGGTTGGTGCCGCCTGACGCTCCTTTTTTAAAAAACGCGGATCTTTTGGTCCTGGCGGACTGCGCGGCGACGGCCTGTCCGGAGTTGCACAAAAACCTTCTGAAGGGCCGCGTCGTCATGATGGGATGTCCCAAATTTGACGAGGTTCAGGCTTATGTTGACAAATTCGAGCAAATCTGCCGAAATGGCGGCATCCGCAGCATTACCACCGTCATTATGGAGGTTCCCTGCTGCAGCGGGCTAAACGGCATTGTTCGAAAAGGCATGGAAGCATCCGGGAAAAATATCCCGCTCGAAGAGATCGTTATCGGTCGCAGGGGCGAGGTGGTTGAACGCAGAAAGGTCGCGTAATTTGTCCGGCCGGTGGGGCGAGGCTGCAGGATCAAACCGCAACGTGCACGTTTGACTGGTCTTAATAAACACCTATCCCGGCGGCATTAGAACAATCACCTTTCTCTTCGTAGGCCGCGACGCCGTAGAAGGATAATCAGATTCCAGCCGTGTCAAACTCACCCATAAGACCTTGTAATGAAAAAGCAGCCTGCCATGAACGCGCACACCTCAAATGAGCCATCATAATAGCCAGTAGGTTGTTATTGAGCGTAAACCGGCGGGCTGCGTTTTCATAACAACGCCTAATGGGTTCAAACAGTGCCACAGCCTCCATCCGATCATCCTTCCACGGCGCCGCTAATGCCGCTGCAACCAGATAGATAAGCAATTGCACGGGAAGGATATGTCATTCATCTTGATTTTTAATGGTCAGATGGTATGAGATGCACTGCATCACGAAGCTGATCGCTAGATTCAACGCAGAAAAGTTGGGCCGGTCTTACTGTTTAACTTAATGATATTTTTTGTTTTTCAGGCTTCGTTCCGATTCATTCAGACAGGAGGCAGGTATGAAAAAATCCTTGGCGATTTTTATCGTCATATTTGGCACCACCGCGTGTTTTGGGGTCTTCGGCTGCGGAAAGCAACAGGAACAAACGATCAGAGTCGGGTTTAACATTGAATTGACAGGCGACATTCCAAAGGTCGGGGAAGCCTCCAAATATGCCGGAGAATTGCTGAAGGATGAAATTAACGCGTTGGGCGGGCTTCAGGTCGGAGATAAGAAATACAAACTTGAATTTATTTACGGCGACAACGAGGCCAAGCCCGAATCCGCGGTCAACACGGCATTGAAGTTGATTACGCAGGATAACGTGTTGGCCGTCATCGGCCCGAACTCAAGCAAACAGGCCATTCCGGCGGGCGGTACCTGTAACGACAACCAAACGCCCATGGTGTCACCCTGGTCCACCAACCCGGATACGACGAAAGATCGTCCCTGGGTTTTCCGGGCGGGCTTTCTGGATCCCTTTCAAGGCCCGGTAGCGGCCAATTTCGCGATCAAGCAGTTTCATGCCAAGACATCCGCGGTTCTTTTCGATATGACCAATGATTACAGCAAGGGCCTTGCCGAAATTTTTAAATCGGTCTGGATCGAAAAGAACGGCGAGGGCTCCGTGGTGGCCTTTGAGAGTCACAGCGACAAGGATCAGGATTTCAGCGCCCAGCTCACGACCATCATCGCAGCCAAGCCGGACTTTATTTTTATCCCCGATAACTACAACCAGGTGGCACTCATCGTAAGACAGGCATTGGACCTTGGCTGGAGCGGCCCGATCATGGGATCGGATGCCTGGGGCTCTGCGGAGCTCATGACCCTGTGTGGCGATCACTGCAAGGGGCTTTTCTTTTCCACGCATTACGCTGCCGAGGGGGCTATGGGAAAAACCAAAGAATTTATTGATAAATACCATGCCAAATTCGGTTATGTGCCGGATGACGTGGCTGCGCTGACCTGGGATTCCCTGGGGATTGTTCTCAAAGGAATACAAGAAGCCGGAACGTTGACCGGCGATCTTGCCGCGGACCGAAAGGCCGTGCGGAATGCCATGGCAACGATCAGCGATTATGACGGCATCACCGGAAAGATGAAGTTCGACGGCACCATCGGCGACCCCATTAAATGCGCCGTCGTCGTGCGCATCAGCGATGAGGGAAAATTCGTTTTCCAGGAATCGGTTTGCCCGTAACCCGGCGACCCCTTCCCTTTTCGTTTTATCGGTGAATGACGTGGTTGAACTAGTGATTCAAAATGGGGTCAATGCCCTGCAATGGGGAAGCTTTTACTCCCTGATTGCGTTGGGCTATTGCCTCGTGTACGGCGTGCTTTCCCTGATCAATTTCGCCCACGGCGACATCTTCATGGTCGGGGCGTATATCGCCTTTTTCGTTTCCACACTGTTGCTCGGCGTTTCAACACCGGTCTTGCCCAATGGGGTCATCCTCGCACTCACCATCCCCCTGACCATGGCCCTGACCGCCGGCGTCGGGGTTTTCATCGAACGGGTGGCCTACCGGCCGTTACGCAAAAAAGGCGCGCACAAGCTCTATGTGGTCATTACCTCTCTTATGTGCGGGTTGATGCTGGAAAGCGGCAATCTCGCCCTGCTCGGCGCCAGCCGGAAAAAATTCCCCGACCTTCTGGACAAAGTCGTATACACCGTCGGTGGCGTCAGCATCACCAATCTGAAAATCATCGTGGTGGTGGCCGCGCCGATCGTCTTTCTCTTATTGCAGTTTATCGTCACCAAGACCAGAGCCGGAATGGCCATGCGGGCCATTTCCTACGATCGGCTGGCCGTTCCGCTCATGGGTATTCCCATTGATTATATCATCATTGTCACGTTCGTGCTGGGCTCTGCGATGGCAGGGCTTGCGGGCGTTCTGTTCGCCCTGTCCTATCCGGTGCTGGAACCCTATATGGGCGCGCTCATGGGATGGAAGGCCTTTATCGCCGCGGTCGTGGGCGGCATCGGCGATATCCGCGGGGCGTTTGTGGGTGGTTTTTTACTGGGGTTTCTGGAAATTATCGTGGTGGCGGTTTTTCCCTCCGCCTTTCGGGATTTGATTGCGTTTGCCATTTTGCTCGTGATTCTGTCCTTACGACCGACCGGGCTTTTCGGCGTGGCAAAAACAACGAAAATATAAACCGAAAAAAAATGATGCGAAACTATAGCCTTCCCTTACTCATCGCCGCACTCTTTGCCCTTTTGATGACCCTGTTTGCGACCCATTTTCTATCCGGGTATATGCAGCAGGTCATTCGCTATATGTGCATCAACGTGATGCTGGCGGCCAGCCTGAACCTGGTGAACGGGTATATGGGCGAATTTTCCTGCGGACATGGCGGATTCATGGCGGTGGGAGCCTATGTATCCTCGGTGCTCAGTGTGCTTTTGTTCGCGGAAAGCAAATATTTCGGCGCCCCCCTGTTGTCGCCTTCCCTGGCGGTCTATTTATTTCCCGCTATTTTGCTTATTGGTGCCGTATGCGCGGCCCTGGCCGGATTATTGGTGGCGATTCCCTCTTTTCGAACCCGGGGGGATTATCTGGCCATCATCACGATTGCGGCCATTTTCATTATTATCACCCTCATCGTAAACCTTGATTTCATCGGCGGCCCCAGGGGATTTATGGGCATGACCCAGGTGGTTCGTGCCATGGAAAAGGAATTCAACATTCCCTGGATGCTCCTGTGGATTTATTCGGGCATGATTCTGACCCTCTGGCTGCTGCGGCGTTTTGTCGACTCCACCCTGGGCAAGGGCGTTATGGCCGTGTGCCAGGATGAAACCGCCGCCGAGATGATGAGCGTCAACACCAATCGAATGAAACTGGTGGCCTTTATGATCTCCTCGGGCCTCGCGGGGCTTGCGGGCGGGCTTTTCGCTCATGATTACGGATATATCAACCCGAACGCCTTTGGGATCATGAAATCTACGGAATGCATGGTCATGGTCTATCTGGGCGGCATGGGGTCTTTGAGCGGCGCGGTCCTGGCGGCGGTGCTGTTTACCCTGCTTCTGGAATCCCTTCGCGGGCTTCAGATTCTAAAATGGGTGATTGTGCCGTTCATGCTGATTATTCTGATGCAGTTCCGGCCAGAAGGAATTATGGGAAACCGGGAGCTATCGGATCTTTTCCCGAAATTAAAGCGTTTTTACCGCTTCAAATGACCGATTGGAAATAGGGCATGCCTCTTTTGGAAATACGGAACCTGACCCGATCTTTCGGCGGTCTTTGCGCGGTTTCGAAGTTTGATCTCACCTTGAACGGCCACGAACTCTATGGCGTCATCGGCCCGAACGGCGCGGGCAAAACCACCATTTTCAACCTGATCAGCGGCTTTTACCGGGCAAGCCGGGGAAACATCGTTTTCAACGGAACCAACACCCGCGGACTCAAACCCCACCAGGTGACCCGCCTGGGAATCGGTCGAACCTTTCAGAATATTCGGCTGTGGCCGGCCATGAGCGTACTGGACAATCTTCGCATCGCTCAGCATTACCAGTTAAATTACGGGCTATGGGACACTTTTTTTCGTACCCGGCGCTTTTTGAACCGGGAGGAGGCGATTCTGAATTTTGCCATGGAGATTCTCGATTCTCTGGGGCTTTCCCAGGTGGCTCGGGAGGTTCCGGGCAACCTGCCCTATGGATTGCAACGCCGTGTGGAAATCGCAAGAGCGCTGAGCCTCAAGCCCAAACTCCTTCTTCTCGATGAACCAGCGGCCGGGCTCAACTCCTCGGATGTGCAGAACTTGATCGAGCTGGTTCGCGCCATTCATCAAAGATTCAATGTGACCATTCTTCTCATCGAGCACCAGATGAAGGTGGTCATGAGCCTCTGCCAACGAATCAAGGTGATCGATTTCGGCGCCACCATCGCAGAGGGAACACCGGAAGAGATTCAGAACAACCCGCTGGTCATCAAGGCATACCTGGGAGACGAGAAAATTTAATGCTGAGCATCGAGAACCTTCATGTACGGTACGGAAACATCGACGTCCTTCACGGCGTCTCCTTTCATGTGAATGAGGGAGAAATCGTCACCTTGATCGGCGCAAACGGCGCCGGAAAAACCACCACTCTTTTTTCCATCTGCCGGGTGCAGCCCCCGGATGGCCCCACCGTGGTGTCGGGTAACATTCAATTTGAAGGAGAAAGTCTGCTTGCCGTTGAAACACACGAAGTCGTGGCCAAAAAGAAAATTTCGCTGGTGCCGGAGGGCCGCCACATTTTCGGAAATCTCACCGTCCTTGAAAACCTGGAGCTGGCTACTTATGCCCGGAAAAATGATTCCGGCATCAAGGCGGATTACGAGCGGGTTTTTTCTCTGTTTCCCCGGCTGCTCGAACGCGCCAGGCAGCGTAGCGAATCCTTATCCGGCGGAGAGCAACAGATGCTGGCCGTGGGCAGATCCCTCATGACCGGATGCCGGTTCTTACTTCTGGACGAGCCGTCCATGGGGCTGGCGCCGGTATTGATGTATGACCTGTTCCGGGCGTTAAAGGAATTAAATCGCCAGGGAATCACCATTCTGGTGATCGAGCAAAACGCGAGACTGGCCCTACAGTTCGCTCATCGCGGCTATGTCATGGACACCGGCGAGATCGTGGTGCAGGGATCCTCCGAAGCGCTGAGGAATGATCCCGATGTGAAAAAGGCATATCTCGGGGGCTGACATGCTTCGAGACGCCATGAAGGAAAACGGCGCCCCCCTGATTAAATTCTTCAAGGGGGAGCCGTACCCGTTTGTTGAATAATCTTATCAAATATCAGCCGCGGAACGGTATTCACCCTATTTGAGGATCACCAAATCCACCCGGCGGTTCTTGGAACGGCCTTCCCGCGTGGTATTGGGGTGTTTCGGTTGCGCCAGTCCGAAACTCACCGTTTTCAACCGATCGCTGCTAATCCCCTTTGATACTAAATAATCATGCACGGATTTGGCCCTTCGGTCACCCAACGCCTTGTTATAGGACGCTGGCCCCATGGAACATGTGTTGCCTTGCAGTTCCAGCACCACATCCGGGTTATCCATCATGGTCTGGGCCGCCCGATCCAATTCCGCCTTGGCGTCCGGTGTTAGGTCCGCCTTGTCGAAATCAAAATACACTGAATGAAAACTAATGGGCTGCCTTTCTACCGGCGCCGGTGCGGGGGCGGGCGGCGGGGTCGGTGCGGGCGGCGGCTGACAGGCTTTCGCTTCGTTTGCCAGATCCCGCGCTTGGGCCAGCATGTTCATCGCCTTGCTTACATCACACGTCGTACAAGACCAATAGGCGATCATTGCCTGTTTGGCCAATTCTTCCGCCTGTGCAATTTTTTCAGGACAATACGTTGCACCCTCGGATTGTTTGGCACTTGCAATGGCTTCCTCTGTCTGTGCAACCTCCGGCGGCACGATGAGGGTCCGGTCGGTGACACCGAAGTGAGATTTTGCACACCCGACCATACCGATAAACAGGACACATAAAATCAGAACCCATTTCTTATTCATACCAGACGCCTCCCATTTGAATGACAATCTGTTCATAAAACGGAGAACGAAAACGTTTCCATTTTCTTTTCTCCCCCAGGGCCATCCTCCCCAATCACAAAAGAAAATTCAGATTAACGGCGCACATGCAGTAAAATTATGCTGACCCCCGTCTTTTTTCAAGCTATTTTTTTTCAAGTATTCCATACACGCCGCAAACAAGACAATTTTCAAGATATAAAAGATTATTATCAATCACCTAATCCGGCAGAGCCGGATGCTGGGATGCTGGGATGCTGGGATGCATAAAAGCCATCTTTCACCTTCGGCGAATATACACGCAAAAGCGTGCATGTTTCTGGTAAAGGGCCTAAATCACCGGTCGATATATCAGGACACCCGCTGCGTAAGAATTTTCCAAGCGGTTTGCTATGAAACACCCCTGTTATTTTTGGTGTGCGGCACCACCACGATATAATTATTGACCGTACCGAACGGGTTGGGACAACTCTCCTGATTTGGATCATTTTTCCACTCACCGTCCACCAGAAACCGGTACTCGTATGTTTCAGGAGCCAGCATGAGTGATATTTTCCACAAGCCTTTTCTATCATGTTTCATCGGATGCGCCTTTGAATTCCAATTATTGAAGTCCCCCATCAGAATGACTTCTTTGGCTTCCGTTGACTCGTATGAGAAACTGACTCTACGCCGTTTTTCCTCTTTTACGAATTTTCCTTTCGCCATCATCGCCTCCTTAACCAAATTACAACGTTAGTAAACAATGCGGATATAAAGTTATCCTCCCTATCCCTTATAGCTAAAAGCAGGCACAGGGGGAACCGGTCACGCCGAGGAAACAATAAAACGATATAATGAACATCCTGGTAATGTAAAATTAAAATCCGTAGCCCGGACCAGAACAGCCGGTTCATCCCGCCTGAAAAAGTGACCAATATCTCAATCTATATGCGCGACCGGATGTAATGTCAAAAAAAATGACTTAAAAAAATTTAGGCTCCTCCGTTTCATGTCCTTAGCGCTCTCTCACGCACTGTCGACTTCCGGAAAAACCGGCTCCTCTAATTAAAACGTGCACGAAAAAGCGTGCTTAATTGGAGCAATTCTTTGGCCGCCAAACAGCCCGGCTCCCGGCCTGGCAGGGATAGGCATAGGATAAATGAGTAAGCAACCGACAGTTCTCACAAATTTGACATTTGGCGCCATAATGAATAAGCTTCCCGAAAAGACCGATTGGAAGGATGCCTATGTTTTCAGAAATTATCCTCTATCACAATCAGTTAGTGGAATGGCTGATCGCTGTCGCGATGGCGATGTTCTTTTTTCTGGCCGTGGAAATAGCCAGGCGCGTCATCTACAAAAAGCTCTCAGCCTTTGCCGCCAAAACCGACACCATCTGGGACAATTTACTGGCGGAATTGATTGATCGCCTGAATATCCTCTGTTTGCTTGTTCTGGCCGTCTATCTTGGCTCTCTGCAGCTTTCTCTTCCGGAAAAAGTCAATGCCGTTCTTGGCCATACGGTGGCTATTTTCGTTTTGATTCAGATCGCCGTTCTTTGCACCCATAGTGTGAGTTTTTGGGTCAACCGCTATCGGTCACAAAAACTAGCAAGCAATGCCGGGGCGGTCACCACATTGACCTCTGTCGGGTTTCTTTTGCGCATGATGATCTGGATCATTCTGCTCCTAATCGGCCTGGACAATTTAGGTTTCAACATCACCACTCTCATCGCCGGGCTCGGTATCAGCGGTATTGCCGTAGCCCTGGCCATTCAGAATGTGTTGGGGGATTTATTTGCCTCTTTCTCGATTGTTCTGGATAAACCCTTTGTCATCGGAGATTTTATCATTATCGACGATTACATGGGCACGATAGAACATGTGGGCTTGAAAACCACCCGAATTCGCAGCCTATCAGGAGAACAACTCATCTTTGCCAATGCCGATATGCTAAAAAGCCGCATTCGCAACTACAGGCGCATGTATGAACGGCGCGTGGTTTTTTCCATTGGGGTGGTCTACCAAACGCCCCATGAAAAAATCAGTCAAATTCCCGAAATGATTCGCAAGGCAATTGAAAAAAATTCCAAAACGCGCTTCGACCGCGCCCATTTCAAAGAATATGGTGATTTCGCGCTGAAGTTCGAAGTTGTGTACTGGGTTCATGATCCGGATTTTACGCTCTATATGGATATTCAACAGGCCATCAATCTGGATATTCTCAAACAGTTCGGTGACGCGGGCATCGAATTTGCTTACCCGACCCAGACATTAATGCTTCAGCGACCTTCTTCGCCTCCTTCAAAATGAATAACCAGCTCATTATCTCCGGAATCAGGATCCTTGTTGATTTCAAAGCCCAACTTTTTTCCCAGCATGAGCATGTTCTTGTTCTCTTTTAATACGATGCCGTGCACCAATTTAAACCCTCGTTTTTCGGCAATTGTGAGACATTTTTCCAGCAGGGTCGAACCAATTCCCCGGCCTTGCCAGGCATCCCCTACCAGAACGGCAAATTCACCCGTCTTTCCATCCGGATCACCAATGATTCTGGCAACCCCCAGCATTCGATCGGGTTGCGCCTCTTCATCAATGGCAACCAACGCAATCTCCCGATCGTAATCGATCTGCGTGAACCGGGCCAGCATCTCGGGGTTAAATTCCTTTAACAGCCCGAAGAAACGATAATAAATGGTCGTGGGGGAAAGTTCCTTGAACAACGCCGTAAACAGGGGGACGTCCTCGGGCTTGACGGGCCGGATAAAAATCCGGTGTCCCTCAACACTGAGCATATGGGATTCATCCTCCTCCGGATACGGGCCGATCACCAAATGCAGGGAGGACGGCACATCAAGCGGTGAAACCAGTATGCGGGCATCGACCGCAACAGGATTGCCGTTCTTGATCAAGACGGGATTCATATCCAGCTCGGCAATTTCGGGAAAATCAATCAGGAGCTGAGAGAGCCGAACGATCATTTCTTCGAGCCGTTCCATGTCCGCGGGGGGGCGGTTGCGGAATCCCTTTAACAGGGAAAAGGCTTTGGTTTCCTGCATGAGCCGCCGGGCAAGCAACCGGTTCATGGGAGGGAGCCCCAAGGCACCGTCCTTTAACACTTCCGTGAAAATGCCGCCCATACCGAAAAGAATCACTGGCCCGAAATTGGCATCGCGCTTGGCGCCGAGTAAAATTTCAAAATCGGGATTTGCAAAATAGGGCTGAATCGTTACCCCTTCGATTCGGGCGTCGGGGTTGTACCGCTGAGCAGACAATGTGATTTGGCGGAAGGATTCCCTGACATCCGCTTCGCAACGTAAATCCAGCCGGACCCCGCCGGCATCGGTCTTGTGGGAAATGTCCGGAGAGTGAACCTTCATGACCAGCGGGTATCCCAATTCACGACCGATACTCGCGGCTTGTGACGCGCTCGCCGCAAATTCCGTCCGGATAACGGGCAGGCCATATGCCATGAGCAAATCCTTTGAATCCGTTTCCGGCATAAAGGTTTGCGCGGGCGCCCGGGAAAGCAGTGCTCGGGCTTTTTCCTGATCAAACACCATCTGCCCGGTCAATTTCGGTGGAATTTCCAAAAGGGTTTCAAGGTTTCCGGCATACTCCACCATATACAGAAAGGCTCTGACCGCCCGTTCCGGTGTATCATAGGTTGGAATTCCGGCATGATTCAAGCGTTCCACGGCAACCTCGATGCTTTTGCCGCCCATCCAGCAGGTAAACACCGGATACCGGCGCCCTTTGGTTGCGGAAGCCAGGACTTCGGCCACCGAAAGCGGATCCGTAAGGGCCTGGGGCGCCAGAATGACCAGCACCCCGTCCAGGTTCTTGGAGGCAAAACAGATCTCCAGAGCACGGTGAAACCGTTCCGCCGAAGCATCGCCGAGAATGTCTATGGGGTTTCCCTTGCTCCAAAAGGTCGGCAGAAAGGAATCAAGCGCCTGAAAGGTTTCAGCGTCAAGCGGGGCGGGCTCTTGTCCATACCGGGCAAGCGTGTCGGTCGCCATCACGCCCGGACCTCCGCCATTGGTGAGAATCGCCAGCCGGGGGCCGCGCGGCCGCGGTTGCTTCGCCATCAACTCCGCGCAGTCGAAGAGTTCTTCGATGGTGTCCACGCGCACGATGCCGGCCCGTTTGAAGGCAGCGTCATATACCGCATCCTCGCCGGCCATGGCGCCCGTGTGGGAAGCGGCGGCCTTGGCCCCAGCAGGACTTCTGCCGGACTTGAGAACGATAATGGGTTTGATCCGGGAAACGGAACGGGCCGCGCTCATGAATTTTCGGAAATTCGTCAAACTTTCGATATATAACAGAATGCTTTTTGCCGAGGAATCATTCCCCAGAAAATCGATCATATCGCCGAAATCAACATCCAGCATGGAACCGATGCTGACAAAATGGCTGAAGCCGATATGCTCCTTAAACGCCAGATCCAGAATCGCCGAACAAATGGCGCCGCTCTGGGATACAAAAGCCAGACTCCCGGCCACGGGCATCTCGGAAGCAAAGCTGGCATTGAGCTTTCCCGCGGGCTGAATAATGCCCATGCAGTTCGGCCCCACGATTCGCAGCCCCCCGTCATGGGCGATCCGCTGAATTTTTTCTTCGATCTTCCGGCCCTGCTTGCCAACCTCCTTTCCCCCCGCCGAAATAATAACGGCGCCCCCGACCTTCTTTTCGACGCATTCACTCACGATCTCTGCAACGCCATGAATCGGTGTTGCGATAATCGCCAAATCCACTTCCGTTTCCAGCGCGGAAATCGATTTAAAGGACTGATGCCCGTGAAGGATTTCATGTTGGGGATTCACCGGCAGCAACGTTCCGGAAAACCCGCCGTCAATCAGATTTTTCATCAGCGCGTTGCCGATGGTTCCCGCTTTTTCGCTTGCCCCCACTACCGCAACATGGCGCGGTTTAAACATACGATTCAGATTGTATTGCCCCATCGCTCTCCCCGTCTTTTTCTAAGCATAAATCTTGTGACTGCAGATTAAGCTGTCGCAACACTATCCCTTCAGCGTTATTTCAATACTCCTGGAATAGAACTTCTTGATATATTCCTTTACCATTCTGCGCGCGGAAAACCTGGCGGCATTGCTTTTCATGGCCGCCTTCATCACCTTGACCCAGTCAAGCGGAACACCGTTCTCCGAAACTTTATAGTACATCGGCAAAATTTCCTTCTCGATAATATCATACAATTTTTCCGAATCGGCTGAATCCGGGTCCGCTCCTCCTTCTTCGCCGGCAAAGGCCCATCCGTTTTTCCCGTCAAACCCTTCCATCCACCAACCGTCCAAGATACTCAGTTGCGGAACACCGTTGAGCGCGGCCTTCATGCCGCTTGTTCCGCTGGCCTCCAGCGGCGGCAAGGGGTTGTTCAACCATACATCCACCCCATGCACCAGGTATTGGGCCAATTGCTCGCCGTAACCCTCAACAAAGGCGATTCGACCGCCCAACTGCGGATCACGCGCCAGATTGATCAGATTTTGCAACACCCGCTTGCCGGGGTCATCGGCCGGATGCGCCTTTCCCGCGAAAATAATTTGAATGGGCCGCCATTTATCCTTCAGGTGCTTTTTTAGCCGCTCCAGATCCTTGAAAATCAAAAGCGCTCTTTTGTAAGTGGCAAACCTGCGGGCAAATCCGAAGGTCAACACCGAAGGATCCAGAAAGGCACCCCCGGTCAGCATGACGGAAGCACTGGCGCCGCCGTGAGACCATCGCCGGCGGGCACGGTCCCGAATCGCATCGATCAGCTTCACCTTGAGCCAAAAATGCGTCCGCCACAACGCATCATCCGGAATATCGTCCAGGGACGCCCATGTCTCGGCATCATCATGCGCACCAAGCCATTGCGGACCCAAATACTTGTCCAGCAACAGCTTCATTTTCGGTTCAATCCAGGTAGGCACATGTACGCCGTTGGTCACATAGTCGATCGGTATGTGATCTTCCGGCACATCGGGCCACAGACTTTGCCACATTCGCCTGGACACCTCGGCATGGCGCTTGCTCACGGCATTCTTGCATCCGGAGAGCCGAAGGGAAAACGCCGTCATATTAAATCCGGCAGTGGGTTGTTCCGGATGGACACCCATTTGAAAAAAAGCCTCCCGGTCAAGACCTAACCCGGGCCAATATTGATGGAAATATCGCTCGATCAACGGGTAAGGAAATACGTCATGTCCCGCGGGAACAGGCGTATGGGTCGTAAAGATGGTGGAGTCGACCACCCGTTGACGCGCCGCAGCAAAATTCTTACCCCGCGCCACCTGTTCCCTGATTCTCTCCAGAAGCGCAAAGGCGGCATGCCCCTCGTTCAGATGCAACAGGTAATGCTCGATTCCCAGGGTTTTTAAAACCACCGCGCCGCCGATCCCCAAAACGATTTCCTGGCGCAACCGCTGTTCCAAATCTCCGGTGTAAAGCCGGGCACTGATGCTTCGGTTCCAGGGGTCATTCGCCGCGACATCCGTATCCATCAGGTAAAGCGAAATTCTTCCCACGCTGACCTTCCATACCGCAACATAAATGGGCGGATCCGTCATCGGAATCTCAACAACAAGTTGTTTCCCGTTTTCATCCATTACCCTTGAAATAGCCGCGGCATCCCGATCAATCGGCTCATTCAGATTTTCCTGCCATCCGTCATCACGGATTTGTTGCCTCAGATACCCTTCCGGATACATGAAGCCCATGGCCACCAGCGGAACACATAAGTCACTGCATTCCTTTATATAATCTCCAGCCAAAAACCCGAGCCCCCCCGCATAAAAGGGCAGCGAGCGATGCAACCCGTATTCCGCTGAAAAATAGGCCACGGCATAGGTATGGTTTTCCGGAACGGTGGCCAGCAAATCGCATGCTCTTTTCGTCATGTAGTCCTTGAAAATCGCCATAATTTCATCGTAGCGCTGAAGATAGGCCTTGTCTGAAACCGCCGATGCCAGAATCTCCGGCGGCAACTCCCGCAGCATCTTATCCGGGTTATACCCACTGTCTTTCCAGGCCTGGCGATCCAGTGATTTAAAAAGCATGCGCGCGCCGGGATTCCAACTCCACCATAAATTTTCCGCCAGCTCTTCGAGCCCCGCGATGCGGTCCGGCAAATGGGGAAATAACGGCTGATCCATTTCCATGTGCGTCCTCTCTTTTGAAAGTGAATGCGCCGAATAATTTGGCAGTCACCCTATAGATTTCTATTGATAAGCAAGTATCATACCCACCATCCGGTAACATCAATTAAGAGATAACTCATTGACAATAATGTATTAATTTCCAACGTGGGTGCTTTGCGGGATTTCCCCGGCGTCGGCTTTTTTTACAGCTGTAAGCCGTTGCTTACCCAGGGGTGCCAGCGCATCTGAAAATCGCTCGGTGAAAACCGAAAGACTTATCTCA
Source organism: Desulfobacterales bacterium (assembly GCA_034003325.1). NCBI lineage: Bacteria > Pseudomonadati > Thermodesulfobacteriota > Desulfobacteria > Desulfobacterales > Desulfobacterales bacterium. The sequence continues at coordinate 67,206 of JAVEYW010000013.1, read as the reverse complement.
TAAAAAATAACGATGGTCAGACGTGGTTCTCTATAATTCCCTCTGATATCAGCTTCCGCCTTAGAGACTCGACCCGCCGGCGATTGACGCCCAGGTCCGAATACCCGGTTCTTGAAGCGGAGCGAATGGATATAACGCCATCGGAAAGGTTCAGAGATAATTCAAGGTCATCCACAAATCGAAAGATTCGGCTCCTGCACTCTGCATGAAGATAGGTGTCCGTCGCCAAAACAATCACCGTTCTCGGAATAGTAGCCACCAGTTCTTCAACCCGGCGCCAATTCGCGGCAAAGTCGCTTTTTAAGCGATACGGTTCGATCTTGTGCCTTTCATCGGCAGCTTTCGTTGAAACACAATTGGGGCGATCCGGGCATTCGGCAATGCCGTAGGGAGTATCCTCAGGGGCGCGCGCCGGGCTGCCTGAGCACCCCCCCGTAATCGATAAGATTAGCATGGTTTTAAGAAAGGCATTAAGCGATGGCGGCATCTTCACGGATTTTTCCTCATCTATTATCAGCTTATTCCGGAAAGAAAGCAGCTATGAAAACCACCTCGTTTCATAATAAGCTACTATAATCATGTTTTTCCGGAATTTCCAATCAGAAACCATATCCGCCAGGGCAATCGCATGCGCTCAAAAAAACCCATTCCTGTCGATCTCAAACCATAACCATTTGATATTTTAAGGACTGTTCCAGATAAGAAAAAAGCTTTTTCTGAACCAATCCGTACAGGCTGTCTGAAGGGTACACTCCTTTTGCATTCGGGGTTCCCGCCGCGATGCCGGTTAACATCTCAATTCCCTCCTCAATGGTAGCCGCAGGGTAAACGTGAAACATTTCCTTTTCAGCTGCTTCAACAACTTCTTTTCTCAGCATGAGGTTTTTTACATTCGCTTTTGGAATGATAACCCCCTGCTTTCCGGTCAACCCTTTTGCCTTGCAGACATCAAAAAACCCCTCGATCTTTTGATTCACGCCGCCGATGGCCTGAATCTCCCCCTTCTGATTTACCGAACCGGTGACGGCAACGCCCTGGCGAATGGGAATGCCGGACAGGCTGGATAAAATTGCGTACAACTCTGTTGATGAGGCACTGTCTCCGTCTATGCCGATGTAACTCTGCTCAAAAGCGATGCTGATGGATAAACATAGCGGATATTGCTGGGCAAATGTTCGGCCTAAATATCCGGACAATATCAACACCCCTTTGTCATGAGTTCTGCCGCTGAGATCGGCTTCCCGTTCGATATTGATGATCCCGTGCTTGCCCATGAAGGTCTCGGCGGTAATACGCGAAGGACGGCCAAAAGAGATATCGCCAATGGTAAAAACCGCCAGGGCATTTACCTGACCCACCTTTTCCCCGGCCACATCGATCATGATCGAGTTGTCGGTATAGGACTCCTGGATTTTTTCTTCATAGAGGTTGTATCGAAAACGGTATTGATTAAAGGCCGTTACGACGTGCTGCTCGGATATAATGCGAGCGTTATCCCTGCGCGCCCAATAATCGGCTTCTTTAATGATGCCGACGACGGGGCCGAACCGCAAACTGAGTTTATCCCGATGGGCCACGGCTTTCTTTCCGAATTCAACAATCGCGGCCACCCCTTCGGCCGATACCGGTTTTAATTTTTCTTCCCGGCAGACACGCGCCACAAATTTGGCATACTGCTGCATGGTCGCTTCGCTGCATTGGGTTTCATGGTCGAAATCCGCGCGCACCCTGAATATTTTATTAAACTTGCTGTCGTTGTCCTGCAGCATCTGAAAAATTTCGTAGCTGCCGAGTAACACGACTTTCACTTCCAAGGGGATCGGTTCAGGCCGAAGGGATGCCGTGCCTATCCCCATGCCAACCGCCGCATCTTCAATATAAAGTAACTTATTTTGCAATGCGCGCTTTAAGGCCTCCCAAACCGGTCCGTTCTGCAGCACCGATTCAATCTCCAAAATCAGATACCCGCCGTTGGCCCGTAGAAGAGAGCCGGCCTGCACCATGGTATAATCGGTGGTGAGCATGCCCATGATCGCTTTTTTCTCGATACTGCCGAACAAATTGGCATAGGTCGGGTTCGGTTCATAAATTACCGGCGCACCTTTGCTGAACCGATGATCCACCAGCACGTTTACCTTGAACGGGTCTATTTCCACATCCATGGGAGGGGTCGATCTATCCGGGCTTTCCACATCGTCCGAGGACTCCGGTAAAATCGTTTCGATATTTTCCGATATGTAACTCTTCATTTCATCCAAGTAATTCAAAATATCCTTGCTGTCGCGATACTGGTTGCGAATCGAGGCCATCCGATCGCTTAGAACAAAAAGCGTTGTCTCCTGCACCAGGGTGTCGATTCGTTTCTGTTGCTCATAACTGATTTTACGAATTTCCGTCATTGCCGAATCGATTTTTTCATTAAACGCCTGCAATTCCGCTTCTATTTCCGCTTTTTTCTCGGCCGAAAGCGTTTGAAAAAATTCTGTGGTCATAGGCTTCCCCTCAAAGAGGGGAACCGGTTGATATCCCGCCGGGCCCTTGGTGATAACGATTCTCTTCTCGGTAGCAGCTTCATCCAATTGCATGGTCAGTGCTGCTTTTTCCCGGTTAAAACTCTCCGTTATTTCCTTTAGTTTTTCCGTATAGGGCTTGCTTTCAAATTCTTTGGGCAACCTCACGGTCACATCATCGACCACCTTTTGAACCGCCCGGCAAAATCGGGTCGCCTTGCCCGAAGGAACCGCAATGGGGACCGGCCGATACACGTCATTAAAGTTATTCACCAGGCACCAATCCATAGGCGTTGGAAGATTTCTGGCGAATTTTGTAACCAGATCCTTGACAATCGTATTTTTGCCGGTGCCTTCAATCCCGGTTACGAAGATATTATAGCCCGGGCTTTCCATATTGAGTCCGAATTCAATGGCCTGCACGGCGCGTTCCTGACCGATGACATCGGCAAGCGGGTCTATTTCTCCGGTATGTTTAAATAAAAATATATCCGGACTGCAGTTGCTTCGAAGATCGCAAACAGCCAATCGGTTCATTTCAGGCATGAAAAACTCCTTTTATCGCTCACTATCCATAACAAAACAGTTCGTTATCGTTGTATTCAAAAATTCTACCGACAGTAACAGGTGATTTGATGTCGATGCCAAGCCGCACAACCTAAGGCTTTGCCGAATCAGGCATAAATGATATTCCACTTCAGCGGCGGATATTTCCAGACACCGGGCTTGGGAAGAATATGTTGAAGACCAACGGAGAGCCAGAAGGGATCCGGGTTGATTTCCCTTAATCGGCCGTCCTCCGGCGGACGGGCGGACGCCGTATAGGCATAGGTGGTCTGGAAAATGCAGATGGCGTTCTTTTTCTCATGCACCACTACGTAATTCTTGTAGAACTGCCTGACCGAAAGACCATGCGCCTCGGCAATCTGATGAATCTCCTGAAGCGACAGTTTGATCAGAATCGATTTACTGACCCCTCTTTCGTTCACGCGAATCAATGCTCTGGATTCGCTGCTGCCCGCATATACCGTGGAAATAGAGGACAGCCGCCGCATATACTGGGCGGCGACAATGGCGGCCGTTCTTCTGCCACCCGCCATGACGGGCAGACCGTAATATTCGAAAAATTTCTTTTGAATGTCTTCGGCGTATTTGTCGCCTTTTTCGTAAAGGTCTTTGGAAATATAGCGAAGTGTTTGCGCGAGATCCTCGGCTGCCTCCGCAATGGGCCAGTCGATTCGGACATGAAAATGGGAAAGGGCGTACCGATCCTTTGCCGCAGCGGTCACATCCCGCTGAATCAGCAGCGCGTAATCCACAGGAAGCAACCCGCGAAGGAAATCAAAAAAACGGACCGAATCCAAATATTTTTGACTGCGATCAAAAGGCCCGTCCAGCGGCAAAAAATCGGACTGCAGCAGATTACATTTGGTCGTCTTATTGACATCAAAAAAACGAATATATTTTTTATGAATGTCCGGAATGGCCCCCTCGATAAAAATGACCAGAAACGCATTCTGCTCCCCATACTCCACAATCGGTATCCTCGCTCGGGGCTTAAGCTCGCGTTTTTCAACAAAAGGATAGGGGATTTTTTTTTCTCTGAAATTCGTGTAAGAATCCACCAGGGCATACTGAAGCAAAAACGAATCCAGTTGATCCCGCAGCAGTTCATAATACGAACGTCTTAACCGCTCCTTCTGACTTAATTCCTCACGGATACTCCAGAATACCAAGGTATGCCCCTCTGACCCGATGCAACGCCCCCATCCAGGTGGTTGCAGCAAGTGGCCATCCAAGTTAGCACGGATCGGAATAATTGGTATTTATTAGCATTCGTTACATAACCCGTCAATACGAGAGGCACTCTCTTTCAATTATTTTCCATCGCAATCCATCACCCGTATGCGGAAATTAATATTGCGCTCCCCTCTTGACAGGCCGCGGGTTTTCCCCCATAATTTCATTTTTCTTGGGATATCAACTAGTAACTATTAACTAGGGAACGCGCATGGACTATATTGACATTCCGCCGGACCCGGGCCAGCTTCCGGAGACCGGGGATTCGAAAATTGATAAAATCCCCTTCGACGCCAGGGGAGACAGCGACTATCCCGTTCGAAAGGCCAGAGTAGCGGATGTCCGGGGCATTTTAACGCTGGTAAACAGTTTTGCCGCCTCTAATCTCATGCTGGCCAGGGGGCCGCAGTACATCTATGAGAACATCAGGGATTTTGTGGTCGCCGTGGACGATCGGCGCAAGTCTCCGGATTATCCGGCCGGGCAATCATCCCCCCTGATTATCGCTTGCGGCAGCTTACATGTGCTCTGGGAAAACATCGCGGAAATACGCTCTACGGCCATTCACCTGGACTACCAGCATAAGGGCCTGGGAAGAAAGCTCATCGATCACATGAAAATAGAGGCTGCGGAACTCGGCATCAACATGTTGTTTACCTGGACACTGGCGGAAGATTTCTTTAAACAACTCGGTTTCAAACGCAAAGGAAAAGAAGAGCTTTCTCAAAAGGTCTGGGGGGAATGCAGCCGGTGCCCCAAATATTTCAAGTGCGACGAAGTGGGCATGGTCCTGGAAATTTGATAGTACCGGACAACCGTCTTCGATCATACACGCTGTTGCGTGTCAAAGAGATAACGAACGAACCGATTCAAAAGGGATCATCAATGAAAAAACCATGGGGGGGGCGATTTCGGGAAGCCACCCGGTCCTCAGTGGAGGGTTTCACGGAGTCGCTGTCATTTGATCATCGTCTTCACCCGTATGACATTCAGGGAAGCATCGCTCACGCCGGAATGCTGGGCAAGGCCGGCCTTATCGGGGTGAATGAAGCCCAAACCATTATCACCGGCCTGAAAGCGGTGGCCGAGGACATCGAAAACGGCCGAGTTGTCTTTGATCCGGCATTTGAAGACATTCATATGCTCATAGAGCATTTGTTGACCGAGAAAATCGGCCCGGTCGGCAAGAAACTTCATACGGCCCGCAGCCGCAATGATCAGGTCGCCACCGATATTCGCCTTTGGTTGAAGGATGTGGGGGCAAACCTTTCAAGTCGCTTACGAAAACTTCAAAAGGCCTTTCTGGACTGCGCCATCGCCAACGAGCACCTGATTATGCCGGGCTTTACGCACCTTCAGCATGCCCAGCCGGTGGGCGTGGCCTTTTATCTGCTGGCCTTTCTGGAAAAATTCGATCGGGATATCTCCCGTATCGAAGATTGCCTGAAGCGGGCCGATGTCCTTCCGCTGGGCGCTTGCGCCCTGGCCGGCACGACGCTGAACATCGACCGGAACATGGTCGCAGCGGCGCTCAACTTTCAGCAGGTTTCCAGAAACAGCATGGACAGTGTGAGCGATCGGGATTTTCTCATTGAATACGCCCTTGACCTATCCCTCATCGCCACCCATATCAGCAATTTTTGTGAAGACATGATCATCTGGGCAAGCGCCGAATACGCGTTTATCACCATTGACGACGGCTATTGTACCGGTTCCTCGATCATGCCGCAAAAGAAGAATCCGGATGTGCATGAACTCTTGCGGGGAAAAACCGCTCGCGTGCATGCGGCGCTCTATGCGCTGTTGACCTTGATGAAGGGGCTGCCTCAGGCGTACAACCGGGATATGCAGGAGGACAAGGAGCGGATTTTCGACGCGCACGACACGGTGTTCGCCTCGGTCTCCATTCTGACCGAACTGATCGCCCACACGCATTTTAACCAGGGCCGCCTGCTCGACTCCACCCAAAAGGGATTTATGGAAGCCACCGCCCTGGCGGAACACCTGGTGGCAAAGGGGGTTTTTTTCAGAGACGCCCACCATGTCGCAGGCGAGCTTGTCCGGTTGGCGGAATCCGAAAAAAAGACGCTGGCGGCCCTGACGCTTGCCGACATGAGAAAGGTGAGCCCAGCGATTGACAGCGATGTTTTCGCCGTATTGTCCTGCGAGAAAATATTAGACCGGGTTTCCAGCGCGGGCGGCACCGGCTGGGCCGAAATAAAAACGAATTTGAATTATTGGGAAAAGCGGCTTGCGGCACCGGCCCGGAATTCCTGACCGGCAAAAATGGCAGCCCCATTTTTTCCCCATTTTTTTCTTGACAAGTGTAAGGCGATTTGTCAGGTTCAGCCACAAATTTAATGCTGAATAGTTGAAGATAGAGCATATGAAACATTTTTCACTCAACACAAAAACCATTCGTATCCGCCGCCGCCGTACCCGCCGAGAGGCCGGGTGGTTTATGCATTGGCATAAGGTAAGCGCGTGACACAACCTAACATGCATAAAGCCCCGGCAACTTGCCGGGGCTTTTTTTTTGCCGATAAATAGAAAGGAAAAAGTGTATGACAACAGAGCGCGTCAAAAAAGTGGTGTTGGCTTATAGCGGTGGATTGGACACTTCGGTCATCGTCCCCTGGCTGAAACAAAATTATGATAATTGCGAAGTCATCTGCTTTACGGCGGATCTCGGGCAGGAAGAAGAACTGGAGGGCCTGGATAAAAAAGCTATCGCCTCGGGCGCCAGCAAACTTTATGTTCGGGACATTCGGGAAGAATTTTTAAGGGAGTATGTCTACCCGACCCTTCAGGCCGGCGCCGTTTATGAGCGCGATTACCTTTTGGGCACCTCCTTTGCCCGGCCGCTGATCGCCAAGCACATGGTGGAGATCGCCGAAGCCGAGGGCGCGGACGCGATCGCCCATGGATGCACCGGCAAGGGAAACGATCAGGTGCGGTTTGAACTGAGTGTCATGGCCCTGAATCCCAAATTGAAGATTATTGCGCCCTGGCGGGAATGGCATATTCGAAGCCGGGAAGATGCGCTGGCCTATGCCGCCAAACACAACGTGCCGGTCACTCAGACCAAAAAGGACATCTACAGCCGGGACCGGAACCTGTTTCATTTGTCCCATGAAGGGGGGCTGTTGGAAAACCCCTGGAATGAGCCCGAAGAGAGCATGTTTCAGCTTTCGGTCAGTCCGGAAAAAGCCCCGGACAAGCCGGAAATGATCGAGATCGCGTTTGAAAAGGGCGTTCCCACGAGTCTCAACGGGGAGACGCTCTCGGCCGTGACGCTGTTTACCCAATTAAACCGGATCGCCGCTGCGCACGGAATCGGCCGCGTGGATATGGTGGAAAACCGGCTGGTGGGAATGAAGAGCCGGGGCGTCTATGAAACCCCCGCCGGCACCGTCATTCACCGGGCGCACCAGGCCCTGGAGAGTATCTGCCTGGACAAAAACACCATGCACTACAAGGATTTTGTAGCCGTTAAATACGCGGAACTGGTGTATAATGGCATGTGGTTTACGCGGCTGAAGGACGCCATGGACGCCTTTGTCACCGTCACGCAGCAGCAGGTTACCGGCACGGTCCGCCTGAAGCTGTACAAGGGCAACATCATCGTGGCCGGCAGAAAGAGCCCCTTTAGCCTGTACCGGGAAGATTACGCCTCTTTCGGAGAAGAAGACGTTTACAATCAGAAGGACGCACACGGCTTTATTCAGTTGTTCGGGCTTCCCCAGAAAGTCGAGGCGTTGCTGGCCATCGACGGCGGCGGGGCGAGCCGGCACAGAAAGCCGGATTATAGCATATTCAAACGCGACTGATTTGAAATGATGAATTGTAACCTTGTAGGGGCGAACGGCCCATTCAAACAAACAACCTTTACTCGCAATTGATGAAATGATGAGCAACCCTATGAAAGCACGGTTATTACTGGCGGACGGCACCCTGTTTGAGGGGATTTCCCTGGGCGCACCGGGCACCCGCATCGGAGAGGTGGTATTTAATACCGCCATGACGGGCTACCAGGAGATTCTGACCGATCCCTCCTATCATTTTCAACTGATCTGCATGACCTACCCCCAGATCGGCAACTACGGGGTCAACCCGCAGGATTTTGAATCCCGGAGAATTTACGCGGCCGGATTCATCATTCGCGAATGCAGCCCGGTGGTCAGCAACTGGAAGGCGGACCGGTCCTTGAATGATTATCTCAAGCACTACGGCATTGTCGGCATCAGTGAGGTGGATACCCGCGCGCTGACCCGGCATATTCGGAATCACGGCGCGCAGCTCGGCGTGATCACTACCAGTGATGATCCGGTGAACACACTTCTTGCAACGCTGAGCGACAGCCCGAAGCTGGTCGGCCGGGATATCGTGCAGGAAGTCACCGCCAAAGCGCCCTATGACTGGCCCCCGGATTTAACGGATGACCACGCCGAATCCCTGCCGTTTAAAGTCGCGGTATACGATTTCGGCGTGAAGTTTTCCATTCTGCGGCTGCTCTATGATGTGGGATGCCGGTTGCGCGTTTTTCCCGCCGATGCCCCGGCCGAGGATCTTCTGGCCTGGGAACCCGACGGCATTTTTCTTTCAAACGGGCCGGGTGATCCCGAACCCGTGACCTATGCCATTGAAAACGTTCGCCGGTTATTGGGAAAAAAACCGATATTCGGTATTTGTCTCGGCCTTCAGATTCTGGGGCTGGCCCTGGGGGGGAAAACCCATAAGCTCAAATTCGGCCATCACGGCGCCAATCACCCGGTCAAACACCTGCCGACCGGCGCCGTGGAGATTACCTCTCAGAACCACGGATTTGTGGTGGACATTCACAGCCTTCCCGAAAAAGAGGTCAAAGTAACGCATATCAATCTCAACGACAACACGCTCGAAGGGTTTAAACATAAATCCCTGCGGGCCTTTGCCGTGCAATATCACCCGGAATCCGCTCCCGGTCCCCACGACAGTCGGTATCTTTTTCAACAATTTATCGAGGACATGAAATAACCGCTATGCCGAAACGAAAAGACATCAAACGAATACTGGTTATCGGATCCGGCCCGATCGTGATCGGTCAAGCCTGCGAATTTGATTATTCCGGCACCCAGGCTTGCAAGGCCCTTCGGGAAGAAGGGTTCATCGTCATTCTGGTCAACAGCAACCCGGCCACCATCATGACGGACCCGGAGCTCTCGGATCGAACCTATATCGAGCCCCTTCGGGCCGAGGCCATCACCCAAATCATCGAAATCGAGCGCCCGGACGCCTTGCTGCCGACCCTGGGCGGGCAAACCAGCTTGAACCTGGCCGTGGAACTGGCGGAAAGCGGCGTGCTGGAAACATACGGCGTGGAGCTGATCGGCGCCAACCTTGAAACCATCAAGGTGGCCGAAGACCGGGAGCTTTTCCGAAACGCCATGATGGAAATCGGCATGCAGGTGCCGGAAGGCGGTTGCGCGCACACATTGGCGGAAGCAGAAGTCATTCAGGAAGCCGTCGGGTTTCCCCTGATCATTCGCCCGGCCTTTACCCTAGGCGGTATCGGCGGCAGCGTGGTGTATAACCGGGAAGAATTCACTCAGGCCGTTCAATGGGGGTTATCGGCCAGCCCGGTATCGGAAATTCTCATCGAGCAATCCGTGCTCGGTTGGAAGGAATACGAGCTTGAGATCATGCGCGACGGCGCGGATAATTTCGTGGTGGTCTGCTCCATTGAGAATCTGGACCCCATGGGCATTCACACCGGGGACTCCATCACGGTGGCCCCTGCCCAGACCCTGACCGACATGGAATACCAGATCATGCGAAATGCGGCCAAAAAAATCGTCACCCGGGTGGGCGTTGAAACCGGCGGCGCCAATATACAATTTGCCGTCAACCCGAAAAACGGTGAAATGGTCGTCATTGAAATGAATCCCAGGGTATCGAGAAGCTCGGCCCTTGCTTCAAAGGCCACGGGCTTTCCCATCGCCCGGATTGCGGCCAAGCTGGCCGTCGGCTATCGTCTGGATGAAATTCCAAACGATATCACCCGCAAAACGCCGGCCTGCTTTGAGCCGGCCATCGATTACGTGGTCGTGAAAGTGCCCCGATGGGACATGGAAAAATTTCCGGGCAACGATGTGCGGCTCAATTCCCAGATGAAGTCCGTGGGAGAGGCCATGGGCATCGGCCGGACCTTTAAGGAAGCCTTCAATAAAACGCTGAGATCCCTTGAAAACGGCTGGTCCGGGTTTCATGCCATCGGCACGGCCATTCAGCACCTTACCCGGCAGGTACTCACGACGGATCTGCGTTTCGGCACGCCGGACCGGATTCTGAAACTCTGGCAGGCCCTTTCCATCGGCATGAGCCCGCAGGAAATTTACGAAATTTCCGGTATCGATATCTGGTTCACCCAACACATGAAAGAGCTGGTCGACGTTGAAAAAGAGATCGCCGCGCAAGCGACGCTTCCGGCTGATTTATTAAGAAGGGCCAAGCGATTGGGATTTTCGGATCAGCATATCGGGCTTCTCACCCATCAATCAAAAGAGGCCATTCGGCAGCTTCGAAAAGAAAAAAACGTGCTGCCGTCTTACAAGATCGTGGACACCTGCGCCGCCGAGTTTGAATCCTTTACGCCCTATTTTTACTCCACCTATGACATGGAAAACGAATCCGTGCGTAGCGAAAAGAAAAAGGTCATCATTCTCGGCGGCGGCCCGAATAGAATCGGCCAGGGCATCGAGTTCGACTATTGCTGTGTTCACGGGATCATGGCCCTGCGGGATCTTGGGATCGAGGCCATCATGATCAACTGCAACCCCGAAACCGTCAGTACCGATTACGATGTGGCCGACAAGCTCTATTTCGAGCCCCTGACCTATGAGGATGTGCTAAGCGTCATCGACCTGGAAAAACCGGACGGGGTGATCATTCAGTTCGGCGGTCAGACCCCTTTAAAGCTTGCCCTGGCGCTTGAAACAGCAGGGGTTCCCATCTGGGGAACCTCGCCGGACTCCATTGACCTGGCTGAAGACCGGGACCGGTTTGGCGCTCTCTTGCACGAGTTCAATATTCCCCACCCGCAGTACGGAACCGCCACCAGCGTGGCCGAAGCGATTGAGGTGGGCAACCGCATCGGGTTTCCCCTCATGGTGCGGCCTTCCTATGTCCTGGGCGGGCGCGCCATGGAAATCGTTTATGATATTGAAACGCTGGAGCACTACATGAAAAACGCGGTGGCCGCTTCCGAAAAACACCCGGTGCTGCTGGACCGGTTTCTGGAAGACGCTTACGAATTCGATGTGGATGCCATCTCGGACGGCGAGCACACGGAAATCTGCGGCATCATGCAGCACATCGAGGAAGCAGGCGTTCATTCCGGGGACTCCATGGCCGTGTTGCCGCCCTACTTGCTGACCCGGGAACAGCGGGAAGATATCGAGGAATACACGCGCCTTCTGGCCAAGGCCCTGAAAGTGAAAGGCCTCATCAATATTCAATACGCCATCATGTTTGACACCATCTATATTCTCGAAGTCAACCCGCGCGCCTCCCGGACCATTCCCTTTGTCAGCAAAACCACCGGGGTTCCCATGGCCAAGCTGGCCGTTCAAGTTATGGCCGGGAAAAAACTGCGCGATTTGGGATATAAATTCCGTTACGATCTGCCGTATGTAGCGGTCAAGGAATCGGTCTTTCCCTTTGACCGGTTTGATAAGGCCGATATCTTCCTCCGGCCCGAAATGCGTTCCACCGGCGAAGCCATGGGCATCTCAACCACCTTCGGCGCCGCCGTATTCAAGGCCTTTCAATCCTCGGGCATCGATGTGCCCAAAACCGGCACCGTCTTTATCAGCGTCAACGACAGTGACAAGGACCGAATGCTTCCCATCGCGGAAGGCTTAAGTCATCTGGGCTGGGACATCGTGGCAACCAAGGGAACCGCCGAGCAAATCAGCAGCCGGGGCATCGCGGTGACAACCATCCTGAAGGTCAACGAAGGAAGGCCCAACATTGTGGACAAAATCAAAAACGGCAAAATCCACCTGATCATTAAAACCCCCCTGGGCCATCGTTCGCGGCAGGATGAATACGAAATCGGCCGCACCGCCATCAAATACCGGGTGCCGTTCATCACCACCCTCTCTGCGGCCGAGGCCATTGTGCGGGGGATCAGATCCTATCAAAAACGACCCTTTACCTATCAGCCGCTGCAGGAGTTTCATCAGATGTAAGGGGGTGAAGCGTTCGTTGGGGTTAGACCCTTTACCAGAAACATGCACGCTTTTGTGTGTATATATTCGCCGAAGGTGAAAGATGGCTTTTATGCATCCCAGCATCCCAGCATTCCAGCATCCGGCTTTGCCGGATTAGGGGAGCGGCGTTGCTGAAAATCACGAATACCATTATCCTTCCGGAAAGCGAAATCGAGATCAGTGCGATCCGGGCACAGGGCGCGGGCGGTCAGAACGTCAACAAGGTCGCCAGCGCCGTGCATCTTCGCTTCGATATTCGGGCCTCTTCCCTGCCGGAGTTTTATAAGGAACGGCTATTAAAGAAGAACGACCATCGCATCACGGCCGACGGTGTCATCATTATCAAGGCACAACAATTCCGCAGCCAGGAGAAAAACAGGGAAGATGCGCTGCGGCGGCTTCAGTTGATGATCAGAAACGCCGTCGTTACTCCCAAAGCCCGCCGGCCGACCCGACCGACGCAAAGCGCCCGGCAAAAACGCCTCGACAGCAAAACCAAAAGAGGACGGGTGAAACAGTTGCGGGGGAAGGTAATCGATTAATTCGGTTCCCTCAAGTGAAATTTAATTTTTTCTAAGCGTGGCTGATATCTTGGAATTATTTCTTCACCATTTTGCTGGTCGTATCAATCCGGCCCTCTTGATTGATAAAAAATTGACCGCCATAAGGATCCACGGGTAATTGTTGAATCAGGCCTGCCGCTACGAGTTCCGCTAATTCAGCGGGAGCCCGATTGAATTTTGCGCGAAACTTCGCGACCAGCTGTTCCAGCCCATTCATTTGCGCCAATATCTGAATACGCAACTTATACTGTTCTGCGATCTCAGTGTCCGTTGTCTGTTTCAGCATCTCACTGAGGAAAATGATGCCACGCTGGTAATCGGAACTGTAAGCGGAAAGACGAGCCGCAAGAGTTGCAAGATAAAAGGGAGCGCCCGGAATTTTCGAGGCCTCCATCAGATATTTGGCGCCATTGGCAGAATCCTTGCCGAAATTGTAATAATTAAGGCCCATATAGTAGGGAATGCGATAATTTGCCGGCAGGTGGTTTCTGGCCTTCGCGAGAAGTTCATTGGCGGCGCGATAATTTTTTTTATCCCAGGTCAGAAACACCTGTGAAAACAGATAGGCGTCCCAGAAATAGGGATCAAGATCCGTGATGGTGTTCAACGTGTGTTTAATACTCCCCCAATCTTCATCGGTAAACTGGTCCAGCCGCTCCGTTTTACCGCCAACAAAGGTCATGAACTTAACGAGCAAAATGTCCGACATCAACCCCTTGAACTCAAGGGAGAGGGGTTTTAGGAGCGCGGACGGAAGGGTGTATTCCAGGAACTGATCTTCAATAAATTCGACCCGTTCTTTTTTGAGCCCGGTCGCGGTGACCCCATAGCCGATCAGAAGGGCAATGAAAACGGTAACCATCGAAATTCGTTTTGTCATTGCAATTCCCGCCTGCTGAAAATCTGAACGGCCAGAAAAAGCAACAGCGCTGCGTACAGCACGCTGTAGAAGAAAAGAAGCAGCGAATGCGTGCCGGACATCAGCATGCCGTGGCTGGCCAGTACCTTGATATCGAATGCCGAGAAATTGGGGAATAGAAACTCAAGCACACGCCAGAATATCTGCTTTCCGGGGCTTGCGAACTGCTTTGACACTTTCAGGAACTGAATCACCTCTTCAATGCTTTGGCCGGCCACATAGGTGCCAAGGGAAAAGAGCAGTGTTAAAAAAGAACTGGAAGAAAAGGCGCTAAAAAAAACAATGGCCGCATTGAGGATCACGAACATTTCCATCTCGTAGACAATCGCCTGAAGGTAGCAAGCCCAGGAAAAGTCGCTAAACCCCACCCCGGAGGTGCTCCATTTAATCAGCGCGATCATTCCCGCGCCGAATCCGGCGAGAAATAAAATGGACATGAGAATGAGCGACAGGGTGCCTGCGTACTTTCCGAGAATATACTCCAGACGGGAGATTGGCTTGGAAAGAACGCAATAAATGGTCCGTTTATCGATGTCTTTCGCCAGGAGATTGATATTGACGAAAAAACAAAGCAGAAGCCCGGTAAACCCCACAACCGAGAGGTTTAAATCCACCGCCACCTTTCCGATCTCGTACCCAAACATGGATGTCATCGCGATCGTCGCTAAAAACATCAACAGGGCCATTCCCATCACCCCGAATACGGCCCGGTCCCGAATGCCTTCTCTGAATGTCAATGTCGCCAAATACCAGATTCGCATTATCATCATGATTGCTCGTGCTGAATGGTCTCAAAGAAAATGGGTTCCAGCGCATTGCCGGTCAGATCCGAATTTTTCATGACCCGAAGAAGCCTTCCTTTGTTCATGATCGCCATCCGATCGCATAATCGCTCGACATCGTTCAGAATATGAGAGCAAAAAAGAACCGTCTTTCCCTGCGTCTTCAGATCGAGAACCAAATCCACCACCTCCTTTCGGCCGATGGGATCCAGGCCGGACATGGGCTCATCCAGAATAATCAGTTTCGGATCATGCACCAGCGCAAAACAGATGCCGGCCCGCTGGGTCATTCCTTTGGAGTAACCTCTTAGTTTGCGGTGTCGCGCATGCTCAAGCGACATGAGCTTAAGCAATAAATCAATTCTGGCTTCCGTATCCTCACGCCGCATTCCGGAGGTTCGGGCACCGAACCGCATCAGCTCTTCCGCGGAAAGGTGATCGTAGTAGTAGGGGTTTTCAGGAAGATATCCGATGTGATGCTTAAATTCCGGATTGGCGGGAGATTGCCCCAGCACCGTGATGGCGCCCCCGCACGGTCGAATAAAGCCCATGAGCATTTTCAAAAGCGTGCTTTTCCCGGCGCCGTTCGGCCCAATGATGCCGAAGATTTCCCCGGCTTCGATGGTCAGGGTCAGATCCGTAACCGCCTCGACCACCTTTCTGGAAAAGCATGTTCGAAAACGTTTGTTGACGTGATCGAAGATGATGTTCAAGTAGGTGCTCCTCTTTTTGAGCACCAAAAGCCCCCGCCTTTCGGCGCAGGGGCTTTTGATGTGTAACCCGGGAAAATCGGGATTCAAACGCTATTCTTAGTTGCGTGCAACCCAAAGGCCAGCGGTTATATCGGTAGTTGCTGGTGATAATGAAGCAGCATCAATCGGAGCGCCTGTAGCATGCTGATAGATGGTATTGGTCGGGAGATCAACCGCTGTGGTGCCATCCGTGTCACGTCGCCCAAACTCCATTGCGACATCTTCCGCTGCGAGGGTACTGCCGGTTATAACTGCGAACTGCTTCCCGGCGGCTGCACCACCCGCGTATCCACCCGCATTTGTCGCACCGGTATAGGTGGCAACCGAGTTCGCGGAAATAGCAATTGGATTTAAATCGGGAATACCGGCACTAAGCGCCTGCCCGCCAGCATTTGTGATGGTGATATCCCCTGTTGGCGCAACAGCGGCAACTGTATCGTGTGGATACATATTCCATTCAGAATAGTACCCACCCACTTCATTAGAAATCACTTTCACATCCGCCAACGCCTGAGTGTTAAAAGACCGGGCGCGGTATTTGGTAAACTGCGGAATAGCGATAGCGGCCAAAATACCGATAATGGCGATGACGATCATCAGTTCGATCAAGGTAAAGCCTTTGTTGTTCATTCTCATTTTTTGAATCATTTTTCTTTCCCTCCCTTGTTGGTCTGTCCAGTTAATTAATCAGTAAACGGTTATGATTTGAATAATGCTGTCTTTATGTGATTTTTTCTTTGATATTCGGTGCGCTTTTGTTGTCGATTCAGCCCTCCTTTGATTGAACGCCCTCATCGTTTGAAGCAGCTTTTATGATGCTTGATTGCTCGTTTTTTTGTGTTGCAAGGTGCTAATGCAAGTGAGGTGCCAAAAACAAAAAAAACGAGATGCATTATTTTTTTGCTTTAATTTTAATAAATTAGAATTATAACGATTCCATGCTTAAAAAAAACGGCTATTTCAAAAGGGAGAGGACGCTAACAATATTTTGTCCGTTCATGACAAAAATCGTCACCGTCAGGAGCTTTGAAGGCGAAGCCTGAGAGGCTTCCAAACAAGGGGGGCAAAAACCGCACATGGGCTTATCCTTCCGTGATACAGCACATGCTCCGGCATGAAAATGGCGGCTTATTTATCAATCCCCAGCTTATCCAGCCGATAACGAAAGGATCGGAAACTCATTCCCAGCAGGTTGGCCGCCTGTTTTTTCCGGTTGCCGACACAGGAGAGGGCCTTGTTGATATAGGCCCGCTCGATATCTTCGAGAATCGTATCCAGGGACACCCCGTGTGCCACATCGTCGAGGTTAAAGCGTTTTCCCTCCACGCCCTCGATCCAGCGGCGTTTTTGAACCGAAAGGGCCAGGCTGTCGGGCAGAATAATGTTGGTGCTGGTAAGCGCGACACTTCGCTCGATTAAATTTTCCAGCTCGCGAATGTTGCCCGGAAAATCATATTTTTGCAGCAGCTCAATGGCATAGGAGGAAATTTTGTTGACCTCCTTGCCCATTTCCCGGGCGTATTTTTCGAGAAAATGCTGAATCAGGTCCCGAAGGTCACTCTTTCGCTCCCGCAGCGGCGGCACTTTGATTTCAATCACATTTAACCGGTAAAAAAGATCCTCTCTGAAATTGCCGGCCATGACCTCTTCGGCCAGCGTCTTATTCGTGGCTGAGATGATTCGGACATCCACTTCGATGTCTTTCAGGCCGCCCACGGGTTTAAACACCCGCTCCTGAATGGCGCGCAATAATTTCACCTGAAGGGCCATGGTCAGCTCACCAATCTCATCGAGAAAAAACGTGCCGCCATGGGCGATTTCCATGAGTCCCTTTTTATCGTGCGTCGCCCCGGTAAAGGCCCCTTTGCAGTACCCGAAAAGCTCGCTTTCAATCAGGTTTTCAGGAATTCCGCCGCAGTTTACGACCACGAAGGGTTGGTCCCGCCGATCGCTCTCCTCGTGAATCGCACGGGCGATGAATTCTTTTCCGGTGCCGCTTTCCCCGGTGATCAAAATATTGGTGCGCGTTTTGGCGACCTGCCGGATCATCTTGTAGATGTGCATCATGCGAGGGCAATTACCCACAATCTTGCCAAAATGCATTGTCCGCTTTTCATCGCCGTCTACAAGCTCTTTTTCCGACTCATGGCTCTGAATCTCGAGCGCCTTTGCAATCGTGCCCCTGAGCTCCGTATTGTCAAAGGGTTTGGGCACATAGTCGAACGCGCCCAAATTCATGGCTTCCACCGCGTTTTCAGTGGAGGCGTAGGCGGAAATCATAATGACGGCCGTGCGCTGATTTTTTGACTTGGCGGCTTTCAGAACATCAAGACCGGTTAAATCCCCCAGCCGAATATCGGATAACACCAAATCAAAATCGGCCTTTTGAATTTCCGATATCGCCTCCCGGCCGGACCCCGCGCATGAGACATGGTACCCTTCACGGTTCAGCATGAACTCCAGCACTTCCCGCATGCTCAACTCGTCATCAACCACCAGTATGTTTGCGTTTTTTCGTGGCATCGCTCCGCGTATCCTTCATTTCAACAACGTCCCGATCCTGCCCCACCGCACACCGAAATTCTGAGTATCCCAAGACCAGTAAATGATAAACGCCTTTCCCTTGACCTTGTCCAACCCGACAACCCCCCAGTATCGGCTGTCCAGGCTTGAATCCCGATTATCCCCCATCATGAACAGATGCCCTTCTGGCACCGTAATCGGTCCGAAATTATCCCGCGGGCCGAAGCTTTGAGGATAGATATGGGGATCCGAATGAATTTCGTATTCGGCGGTGATCAATTGTTGGTTCCGGAAAAGCTGTTTATTTTTAATTTCGATCACATCGCCGGCAACGCCGACCACCCGTTTGATATAGTCCTTGTCCGGTTCATGCGGCGGCACAAAAACGGCAATATCGTCAATCTGCGGATCCTTTATGGAAATAAGCGTTTTATTGATAAAAGGAATCTTAATGCCGTAGATAAATTTGTTGACCAGAATATGGTCTCCGAGCTGAATGGTTTCCAGCATCGATCCGGAGGGAATCTTAAAGGCCTGCACCACGAACGATCGAATAAAAAGCGCCAGAATGACGGCAATGACAATGGCTTCCAGATTCTCGCGTGATACTATTTTTTTTAATGTTGACGGCGTCGCATCCTTTGAATGAATCGGCGTCGACGAATGATCCTTATGAATCTTTTTTATTGCATTCACTTCTGTTTATTGGCCCTTTCTCCCGGTATCGGTTATCGCCCATTCCCAAGCGGAATAATTCGGAATGGGCACTCCATACAAGTGTTCGGCTCCTATTCCAGGGCGTCAGGCCATTTCCGTGATGCTCAGCAGGAGTCTCAATAAAAGGTTTGCCATCACACCGGCGGCCACATCATCCAACACGATTCCGGCGCCTCCCGGCACGCTATCTTGAATCTGTCGAATAGGCGGCGGCTTCACAATATCCAGCACCCTGAAAAGAGAAAAGCCGGCCGCAGCCGTAAGGGGGGTAAACGGCAGGCCCATCATGGTTACCATCATGCCGGCCACCTCGTCAATGACAACACATCCCGGATCTTTTGCACCCAGCGCCTTCTCGGCTTCATGGGAAACCCAAATGGCAAAAAGAATAACCCCTATGATAATAACAACCGCACTCGCAACTGACATTCTCGCCAACAGATAACAGAGAACAAGCCCCTCAAGCGAGCCGATGGTTCCGGGCGCAAAGGGCATATGGCCGACACGGAAGCCGGTTGCAATCAAAAGAGCCGTTTTTGCTTTTAAATTCATGCCTCTGTCTATATTCCGGCACGATCTTTGTCAAGGCCCCTTTTTAAACCCTTTACCAGAAACATGCGCGCTTTTGCGTGTATATTCGCCGAAGGTGAAAGATGGCTTTTATGCATCCCAGCATCCCAGCATTCCAGCATTCCAGCATCCAGCTTTGCCGGGTTAGGCGAATGCCCCTTTCATGACGAATCGACAGCGTGTCAAACCGGCGGGGAGACAAGCCGATAAATTTCTTTTAACGGCCTGTTCTTTTCAACGGCGATTCTTTTGCATGCTTCAAATTCAGGCACCAACCGCAGGGTTCCGTCCGGTCCGGAAACCCGCTTATAGTCAACCGGGCCAAAGGCGGTATTCAACGTTACGACCTCGCGGGCCAGGACATGACGTTCCACCGGATAAGACCTGACCCCCAAGGTCGTTGTTTCGGACAAGATTCGATCAATGACGGTTTGTTTCAAATCCTGAGTGCATAAAACCGTCACCAGCGTACCAGGACGGTTTTTTTTCATCTGAATCGGTGTCCAATAGACATCCAATGCACCGTCGCCAAGCAGTCTTTCCATCAAATAGCCGTATATTTCGGGATTCATATCGTCGATGGCAGCCTCCACCACCAGAACATGATCCTCCCGCAAGAGCGGGCCACGGCGGGTTTCCCGCCCCACCACAATTCGCAGCAGATTGGGCTGCGATGTAATCTCTTTTTTGCCCGCGCCATAACCGATTTTCTCCACCGTCATATCGGGAAATTCCTGAAACCCCTCACAAAGGGTCGCCAGAATCGCGGCCCCGGTCGGCGTGACCAGCTCGCAATCCACAGGGATTCCGTAGACGGGAATATTTTTCAATATCGCCACCGTGGCCGGCGCCGGAAGCGGCAGCGTGCCGTGTCGGGAACTGACAAAGCCTCGTCCCAACGGCACTTTCGAGCCGATGATACGATGCAAATTCAGGTATTCCACACAAAGCGCAGCGCCGACAATATCAACGACGGCGTCAATTCCACCCACCTCATGAAAATGCACCGTTGCTTTGTCGCACCCGTGAATGGCCGCTTCGGCATCGGCTATTTTCTCGAATACCGCCAGGCTGATCCGCTTTACGCGCTCTGAAAGCGGGCTTGAGAGAATCAGCTTTGAAATCGCCGAATAATTCCTGGATGGGGCCGGCTCATCGCATGACACCTGAATGTCCGCGGCGCCGATGCCGTGCCTGGTCACTCTCGATTCGGCGATACCAAAGCCCGCCAAGGGCAGGCGGCTAAGGCTTTCAACCAGGTGCGATACCGGCACGCCCATATCCACGAATGCCCCCAGCACCATGTCACCGCTGATTCCCGAAAAACAATCAAAATAGGCTATTTTCGACACAAGACACCTTTCGTTGTCACAGAGGGATGGCTATTAGCTTTTAGCTAACAGCTAAAAAACACACCTATCTCAATTGGTTAACTCCGCGTGCAACCGGATAATCTCAATCATCAGTTCCGCGGTCTCAACCATGGCATCCAATGGCACCGATTCTCTCACCGTATGCATATCCTGCATGCCGGTGCCGATCACGCCGGTCACGATGCCTTTGCTGAAAAAGATGTTGGCATCCGCGCCACCACCGGTGGTCCGGCAGGTCATGGTGCGACCAAGGTTTGCGGCCGCCCGTTGCGCCAGCACCACCACCGGGTGATCCTCGGTAATATGGGTCAGCGGAAAATCATCTTCCACCAGGGCTTCAAATGCGGGCAATGTTCCGGAACCGGTGGCACCCCGATAGTCCGCAACCACTTTTTCAAAGGCATCAAGAATCGTTTGCGTGGTAGCAATCAACTTCGTTTCGTTATGGGATCTGACCTCTCCATGAAGGGTAACCAGATCCGGCACGATGTTGGTCGCCTTGCCGCCTTCGATCACGCCGATATTGCAGGTCGTCTCCTCATCGATACGGCCAAGGGTCACCCCGGCGATGGCTTTGCCGGCGAGTAAAATGGCATTGATCCCTCGTTCGGGAGCGGCTCCCGCGTGAGCGTCCTTCCCGTATACTTTCATCACAAATCGATTCGCAGCCGGTGCCCTTGTGATAATCCCGCGGGGGTCCGAAGCATCGAGCGCAAACCCGTATTTGGATGAAATCAGGCTGAAATCAAGATGCTTGGCCCCCAGCAACCCAACCTCCTCACAGACGGTCAGCACCAATTCCAACGGACCATGCTTCAGGTTTTTCTCCTGAATCGTCAACAAGGTTTCCAGCAAAATCGCTATGGCGCTTTTATCGTCGGCACCGAGAATCGTGGTGCCGTCACTGGTAAAAACCCCGTCCTTAAATACCGGCTTCACCCCTCTCCCCGGCTCCACCGTATCCATGTGCGCATTCAGCATCAGCACAGGTGCATCCACATTCCCCTTAAACTTGGCAATGATATTGCCTGACTGCCCCCCGATCGCTTCTCCAGCTTTGTCCACCATGATATCCGCGCCCATTCCGGCCAATTTTTCTTGAAGCACCGCGGCAATTTGCCCTTCTTCTTTTGAAACACTGTCGATTTTCACCAGCCAAGTAAAAAGCGACATCAACCGTTCTTTGTCAATCATAAGTCAGATCCCTTCTTTTCGTATTTAACGACTAATCGCATCAGATTGCATAATTGATTGCATAATTGACTCGACCTTATTTTTAATATTATATATAATACCAATTCGCAATCGTGAGGAAGCGCGCAGCTATCTGGTGTGGCTCACGGTCTTCAAAACCGTTGTGGGGCGCTAGAACCGTCCCGGGTGGGTTCGATTCCCATGCGCTTCCGCCAACACTTAAAATAAAATCAGGACGTTGTCAAAATTAAAACGTCTAAAAAGGGTGACGGGATGGTGACGGAATTGGCCTCGTTACCACCCTGTTTTTTACCGCACCTTCGCCCCATGGAAAAAAAACGGGTACACCCCGCCAGACACGAGTGTCACAACAAACACGATTGTAGCAGCGCCTTTATGATCGCCCGTCGGATATTTTAATTTAATGCTGACCACGTTGCTATTGATGGTCGGCGTGAAATCCGTATCGATCAGACCGATAGCCGTTTGTCCTAAAAACACCGTATCCCCGGATTCGTCCAAGGTCGCGTCCTCCGGGAGCACTTTACCGGTAAACGCGCTGACCGTCACAGCGGATATATCGTCCTCTGAAGGGAGCGCATCGTTAAAATCGAATGGATATGGCCCCCAATTGTCAGTGGAGGCTCTAATTTCAATTGCTCTGTTTTTAAAATCCATACTATTAGCCCTCCGAGGTTATGCCGGGTCAGGGATACCAATATCAAACGCCGTGAGGGTGAACGTGTTTCCGCTGGTTACGCCCTGACTGGCCGACAGATCCCCAGTTGCCAGAATTTTAGTCGCGCTGTCATCGGTGAGCGCGAAATGCGTGGCCGTGCCGGTCGCGGTAACAGATCCATCGGTAATGGCGGATACCGTGCGTTTCCGGCCACCGCCCGTTCTGTCCTCAACTGCCCCAATCGTTGGGGTTGCTTTCTCCCCGAGCTTGTACGTTGCGATATTGGCCCAGGTCAAACCGGGGTCAGCGCTGAGAATTACCAGCTTTTCCGTGTTGTCCAGTACCGCTAATGCGGCATCGAGTATGTCGTCGTGTAGCATATCAGCCATTGGTGCCCCTCCTGGTTAGCAATTAATAAAAATCTTTCTGCTTTGCGTAGATCGTGCTGAAATCTTTCTGCTTTGCGTAGATCGTGCTGAAATCTTTCTGCTTTGCGTAGATCGTGCTGAAATAAATAGGACCGGGCGAATAAGTCAATGTCGGCTGCCCAACGAAACCAGCGCCGGAAATGATATCAGACGCAGTAAGAATATTAGGCGCTTGCACCAGTGCCGGTGTGTTAATGGCCGGTTGGCCCGTTGTAATGTCGGTTGACGTAAGTTCGTTGGGGGCCTGGGCGAGAGTCGGGAGCCCGATTGCAACCGCCCCGGAGATGATCCCGGCAGAAAGTAGGGCATGGGCCTGCCAAATAGTTGGATTTACGATTTCAGGCGCCCCCGGCGTTATCCCGGTTGCAATTAAATCGTGGAGCCCATGGGCGAGAGTCGGGAGCCCGATTGTGACTGCCCCGGAGATAACGGCATCCGAGAATAAAACATGGGCCTGAGTGAAAGTCGGGAGACCTATAGCAACGGACCCAGCCGCAATGCCGTCAGAAACGATGGCATGAATTTGGCCTATATCCGAAGAACCAACCACCGGTTGATCGACTGTGATGTTTGATGCTGTCAGTGCATCTGCTATCGTTAAACCATAAATTCCTGCCGCCGCTCTTCTGTCAAATTTTGATGCTACGCCATCGGGGATGGTATAAATCCCCATTGCCACACGACGCTTATTAGATGCCACAATGTCCGTAGCGACAGTTTCACCAGGGAAGAATGACGCGAAAAATCCTTCCTGGAAAAACTCGTCTTGGAAAAAGCTGTATGTGGATGTCATGAACCGTCTCGTACACCGATGGCAGTGCGATTATTGTTAGAATCAACGGTTACGCTTAGCCTCGTTTTAGTGTCTGCAATATCTCTGAACCCAAGCGTGTCGGTACCACCGCCCGTCGTTTTGCCAGTGAGGACCGCGAGAATCAGTCTATTCATTTGTCGGATTGTAATTGTGCCTTCCTGGACTTCATCCGAGACTGCATCAGCAAGAGCCGCCAATGCCGTCGCATTCCATGAAACAGTGTTGTCAGAGTTAGGTACCTTATCGAGTTCGGATGCTGTCGCCACATTTCCTGTTAATCGGGCCAGGAAGGTGTCCAGATCCAGCCCACCGGCATCAGAAATAGGCAACCCCCCGGCGGCATCTGCTGCCGCATTGGGTAGCGCCGTCATGCCGCCCCTGACGGCATCATCAAAGTCCATTGCGTGTTGGGCTGAAGTATTGCCGTAAGTTTCTACCATTATAGCCGTGTCAATCCACGCTTTCGTTCCCTGGTCCACCACATATACCACAATTCTGGCGGCTTGCATTTCTGTTGCCGAAAGCGCGATTGAATAACCATTCCCCTCATCTACAAAACCATATGTGGTGGTCACTTCAGGCCCTTCATCTCGCATGATGTAGGTATCCCCAGAGGCAAATACTGCATTAGTTTTTAACTCAAGACCAGTAATGCTATATAAAGTAAAATCAATGGTTGTTTGCACTCCATACTTTCTAAGGAAAGGTCCTTGCATTAATAGTTCTCCCTCGCTTGCAGTGTTTTTGAGCCAATGGAGCCCGTAAGGGTATAAGTAGCGTAGAGCGAATACGTGCGAGCATACTCATTCGATATTGCCGGGAAAGTAGCAGGCAACGTTGAATTATAACTCAACGAGGCATATTTGGTTACCCCAGAAGAATCATAATTGTTGTTAATATTTGCATTCTGGTTTGATACTATCCAATATTTCGACCCCGCTGTTATTTCTACAGACAAAGCATTGCTATCAAACCAAGAACCTGATCCACTTACAGCAACTTCCGTCGCTTGCCCTATTTTTGAGCCAGGATAATTACTCCCGGTATCACTATAGATGCCTACAACAAAATTTGACCCGTACAAGTCCCCACTATTAAATACTGACACTTTAGTAATTATCCCATTTTGAGGTGCTGTAAATTGCCAGGCATATATGTAATGCATAGCCATAGTGCCCGCAGATCCTGATGTTGTTTTTTTGCCTACAGTGTCAGTGCTCATTTTATGCCCCGCTATCTAATTCAGCCTTGGTGAATGTTGTGCCGTCATCCGATAGTGCCGCTTTTGCGATCTTGGTCCCGGCATCATTGTAGATACTCAACTCAGCATCGGTCGTTGTCGTTTTGTTTCTCAGCTTCATGTAAGGCAACATAACGGCTTGTGCCAATGTCGGCGTTGCAGAGGGGATGCCTTGCGCCAGTTCCGCTATTGTGTCAACGCTTATGGCGTCAACGACCTCAGCATTGACGCTTGCTTTCATCGTAGCGGTCAGATCACCACTGGTTGGCGCATTGGTCAAATTCGTAACGGTCGTGATCGTTCCGGCTGTGATATTGGTGGGAGTTGCCAACCCATTTTGGATTGCTGTAATTGCCGTTGCATTGGGCGCGTTGATCAGATCCATCTGGGAGCCAACAGCGGCAGGCTCGGCTGGAAGATTATCGGTTTTTGCCTTTATCGCCGCCGTGTCGGTTTTAACCGCCGCCACATCAGCAGACACACTTGCCCCGGCAGGTGCGCCAAGTCGCGCGAACGTATCGCCTGTTTGCGGCGTATGGCCGGCAAGAGTCGTCACGGACGGGATAACGTTATTGGTTCCGGCGTATCCGGTGCCGTCGAAGAAGGATTCGGCGTTATCGGCAGCCGTGGAATCGCCTGATAACTCAACCATATCTGTTTGTAGATAATCAGACCCACCGATTAAGGCATCATAAACATTGGCAGGCACCACCATGAATTCATCCCAAACAGGCAACGCGCCGCTTTCATGGACCATGACTTTTAACCGGCCCAGCGTGCCGGTGTCCGTGGCATCCAACGGCACATTATAATAGCCCAATTCATCATGCGTAGCTCCCGTAGCATCGTTTGATTGCGCCATATCGCCGCCGTTTTTGGAAAGCCGAATATCCGCCTGCGAAATTGTCAGCTCGGTTTCGGCTGTCTTTCCGTCCGTGTCGTCCAGGAAGGGGCCAAGCTTGATAGTTGCCGCCGTTGATTGCTTTAACCACTGTGTCATTTTATGTGGTCCTCATTTGTCTGTAGTGATTCATGAAAACTGGAACAGAGGTTGTCCCAGGTTCGCTGCTCGAAACAGGGAAATACCTCGGAAAACTCCGAGGATAAATGCCGGCGTAGGGTTCGGCTGATAGTAATGCTGCCTGTACTGAATTGAATGCTGCTGGGACGATGCCAAGGGCTTGAACAATGCCCCTCATATATGCGGCATCTGCTGAACCACCACGTCTGCCAATAGATGTTTCAGTACAAGTTGTCGTTACCGGATCTGAAACGGAAGTGTTATCCGCACCAACCGAAACCCCATCAATGAAAAACTCTCTGTCAGTAGCAGAACGAAATGTGCCGATGATGGACTGTGTTTTGCCAAAAACTACTGTATTATATGCAGCTTGAATGGCGGTAGTAACGCCGCCGCCCTTGGCATTCAGTGCATAGGTTAAATTTGCCTGACTCGAAAAAGCAATGTTATACTCTCGTAATATACTATTATATCTATAAAACCCGATAATGCTACCAGCTGTATCATAGCCCGTATCAGGTACAATAGTAGCAAACAGAGTGAACGGGTATCCAGTGATACCGAATAAACTTTGAGTGTCAGCGTAGGACGAAACAAACTGCAACCCTCCTGACATTCGTTCGCCTGGGGAGGAGATTGTAAAAGGGTTGAATAGGTTTGAGCCATAATTATATAGCACATTGCCGCCACCCTCTATAACCGGCAGCATGAGAGTCGGCCCTATCATCCCCAGCCGGTTCTCGAAATAATCCCGAACAGCAGCCTCAACCTGAGAGCGTGGCCCCCACTGCTTCGGTTTTTGCTGATATAATTTTCGGTGAAAGAAAGCCATTAGCTATCCGTTTCAGGTGTGTACGGCGCATAAGATAGTACATTATTTGCTGCCGCAAAAGCAGCGCCAGTCTTGTTCACCACAGCCAGTTTAAAATATCCTGGTGGGATCATTAGCTCTCCGATTCGCACATGCGCTGCACTGGTGGCTGCTACTGGAAGCGTGATAGCATAGGCGGTTGAATCATTGTCTTCGTAAACTGTACCGCCGTCAATGCTTTCAATCAGCCTCACCAGAACAGCCGGATTTGCTTGTGCTGACAGATCAACCGATGCCAGTTGAATCTGCACCTTCAACAGCATGTCCCTATTGGTACTATTGTTGATGGCAGCCCCTAAAAACGCCCCGTCATTGGCCAGCGAGTTTAGGTCAGTCGTAAGATAATCTGTCTCCGTCAGGGCCGAGTGGATATATTGTGTAACCATTTTATCTCCTTATGCCACATTCCCGTAGTAACCGTACCATTCCCATTCTGTGGCAAGCCTTGTAAATTCAGCGTTCATGCTCGGCGTAAAGGCCGCTTCAATCTCTGCTTTTTTCTGAGCAGGAGTGAGCGATAAAGAAGAAAACCTGATGTTTAAAAGCCTCTCAATGACTTTTCCATCCTGCATATCCTGATATTCTTGAGCAAAATCAATCTGATGATTCGGAATCTGGGACGTTAAATCGCAGCATTTTTTTACTATGTCGGTGTAGAGAATATTTGCTGCGTTTTTTGCCGCTGCTGGGACAACATAGTGGAAAACGACATTGATAGTTTTCTTGTCGTCTGACTGCGAAAGAATGTGATAGTTGCTCATTAAATGCTCCTTTTTACTCGTTTAAAATACATTTGGCCACTGTATATCTGACTCAGTTCCCATCTTATGGCTCTATCTTGTCAGCCTGTGGGGTGCTGATAGTCCCGTAATGATAGTCCATAATTCTTTTCATTGCCCGTTTTTCTAAATCATCCATAAATGGCGCGCTTTTTTTCGGCTCACTTTCTTTTAATAGAGAAACAAACATCCAACAAATCGCCCACAATGCACCAACTATCGCGAACGATTCAGGCAAGTTCATCATATTCTCGCTTTTTGAATTAGTGTTTTCACACAATTTGCCAATCATCGCTTAACATATCCGTTTGAGATGCTAACCAAGGAACCAAATTTTTTGGCGCGTCTGGATTCGTGGTTTGCAGTCCTGTAGTATTAATGTAAATATACGGATGCGTCATTTTTGAGTGAATATCAGGAAACTGAATCGCACAAAATATGCCTTTCCCGTTCCACCCTTTTCGCATTACCTTATGCCCTTTTTTCATTGCTTCGATTGCCAGGCCAAACGACATATTATCAGTCCGTCGGTAAGCTTCCTCATTTGTCCCTATAAACTTTTCCATTCTTTGATACCTCCAATTTTTAAAGTGTTTAAATCAGCCATTACTCTCAAATGTGCTTCATAATGAAGCCCTCCAGATCATTCTACCAACGCCTTAGCGTCAGATTGTGAACTCATATCCCAAATCCGAACAAGCCCGTGCTACCGCCTGAACCAGCGGGCATCCTTCCCGATAATGGATTTCCATTGCAAGCCTGTTGATCTTTGATTCCTTTTCGCTCTCTATTTCAAGCGCTGTTAGGTCGCTGATCCGGTGGCGGTTACCGCAGGTCGGGCAGGTGCAGTAGTGGTTCATTGGCATAGATCAATATACTCCTGATAATATGGGTGATCCCACGGATGGCAAGTCTTGTCATTATCTCTGAATTTGTCCCATGTTTGAAGCTGGAACTTTTCGTCAATCAAATATGCCCACCCTGCCAAATAGCAGCTATCCCCGAACAGCCGGTACTCCACTTCATCCAGATCGAATTGATCTTTGAGAGCGCAGGTCATTTCCATGGCCCGGCATATGAAGCAGAGGAATGTTTTCATTTTGCGCCACCCGCAATCCCGCCGAGAACATTGATTGCGTTCGTAAGCGCCGTTGCTTCACTGTCCTGTGAGTCAAGAGTTACCTTGATAATTGAGCCGTCCGGCTGAACCGTCTCAACCGACAAACTTTTGATGTGCTGGTCGCCTATCCGGTAATACTCCACTCCTTGGTATTTTAGCGAAACACACCCTGTCAGCAAATACCCTATAGCCAAAATCCAGAGCGCTATTAACACCTTTGCTTCTGTTTTCATTCCCACACCCCCTCATAAACGATTTCCCATGTCCGCCACTGGATGATCATGTCGGCAACATAGTTGGGATTTTTCCCCGCCCAATTCTTCAGTATCCCCGCATGATACAAAAACTTTGCGGCCAGTTCCGAGCACACGGGGATATTCGCCGGGTGAAAGTACTTCGCCAACGGCGGTATCAAAAAAAACGCAAGGCGGTGGACGGGGTAGATATACCCGTCGTGTCCCATGATCTCTGCATAGGCCGTCTCGAATTTCTCAAACGTCATATTTTTGTTCCGGCCGATGACGATCTGCTTCCCGACGTATTTGGACAGATCAGACTTTTTGATCGTCCACAAAGCCTCAAACGTGTCACCGAAGCGGCTGATAATGATCCCGGCGTGAGAGTACTTGCTTTCGTCATCCGGGTCGAAAAAACGTTGCACGGCATTTATGGCCCGGCCAAGCATCATTGGGTTTTCCGTGCAAAAAACATCCCCTGGTCGCAGCTCAATCATTATGGTCCCCATGGTTACGCCGTTCGAACTGCGGAAGCTTTTCCTCAAGTTCTTTCAGCCGGTGCGTAATCAGCCGGAATTGCGCCACCAGCTCATTGATGGATTTCGACAGCGCCCGGATCTCGAGCATTACCTCGTCAAACTTTTTATCTCCCCTGAGTAGGTCGGCATCGATCTTGGCCTTGATCTCCCGGCAAACCGTCACATCCTGCTTGTTGTCAATTTTTTTATACAGATCTGAAAAAACAACACCATAAACAACACAGACAATGCCAATGATACCGACAAACAGCGACAGAATTTCCAAGGCAGGCCACCCTCCATTCGGCAAAAAATCAGATATTTATTATGGAACCTAAATTAAGGGTGAGCAGTTCCGCAAGCTATGATGGTTTAAATAGCGGTATGTGGATAAAAAACCCCAAGGCCATAAGCTATGGGGTTTTGGGGTCAATTGGATTTTTCGTGCCAAGAAAGCAGATCTACTGATCAAACATGCCGCGCTGATCCATCATTTCAGCGGCTCGTTTCCGGAGGTACGTGGGCGGTAACTGGTTCTTGGTCCGCGCCCGCATCGAGGCCACCATATTGTCAGGCGTGATGATATATTCCGGGCGCCCAGTCGCAAATTGTTTTTTATTCCAGTTTTTCCAGTCGGCGAGCACTGTGTCGCGCGCGTTTTTGTCCTGATCACGAAGCGCATTCGCAAGTTTGTTGGCAAGCCTGTGTTGTTCATTTAACTTATACGCCCTAAAATCTTCCAGGTCTTGTTGCAGATCCCACGCCTTTGTGCTGGATACCGGCTGAAACCCAAAGGCTTTCCCAATCGCTTCTTTTTGGGTCAGCTTGGCGGCCCCGAGCCGTCCTGGCATATTGATAGGTTGGCCGGAGATGGTGGATTGCCCCTCTGTATATAACCTGTATGCCTTTATCGGGTTTGCCATCGACGTCGGCACCAAGTATTCGAGCGCCCGTGAATGTTGACCGCTGTTAAAACTGCGGAGCGCGTTTTCGGCATCTTCAATTACAGCCCACGGTACCCCTACAATCTCCCCAAACCCTCGGCCGATTTGCCCGGTAATCGAGTCGCCGATCTTCAGATTATCAAAAACAGGCAGCTCCATTCCGACCGACCCCCCGAGATTTACACCAAGCCCCGCCGGCAGGCCATAAACAATGATGTCGCGCAGTAGATCGTTGTCGACAACGCCAAGCGCTTCAAGCGCTTCATCTTCCGGGTCGTCCCCGGTAAGCTGTTTGATGGCGTTCAGGAGCGTTTTATAAAGAGGGATAGAAGATATCCCGCCAATAGCGATAGTTGCGCCAATTGATTTTATCGCCGCACGCACCCCTCGCCCACCGTTCTTGAGCATATACGTCCATAAATTAATCAGGTTATGCGTGAAGGTCCTGAAAGTATATCCAAGAGCCAGCACCTTATTGCCGGCGCCGCCTCGAAAAATTTCAGGTCGGTTCTCTTTGCCATAGACGAAATGGGAATCATCAACAATTTCTTCAGCGAAAGCCTTGGCAAGACCATACGGCGCTTTTTCTCCTGGTTCTAAACCATACTTGGCAAGGGTTTTTTTGTTGTTGATCTTCCCACCCCGAGCAACACGAAATGCGGCAATGGCCAGCGAAGATCGGTTAAAGCTCTCGGCTACAGCCATTGGCCATCCAAGAACCCGCATGATTTTGTTTCCAGCAGAAAAGACGTTGCTGTTTATTTGCCCTCTAACTTCGTGCAAGAAGTTGCTGCTGGTGGTGCCCTCCTCGAACATTTCTTCAAGTAGCTTTCGCTCTTCCGGCTTCAGGTTCTTTTGCTTGGTTGCGGTGGCGACCAGGTCGCTTGCCGCGGCATTAATTGTTTGCCCCATAGCGCGGCCGGTTTCCATCCCAAGCCGCGGCCAACCAGCAATGATATTTTGGGTAAGATTCAACGCGGCCGTTTTTACGTTTCCGCCAAGATATTTGGCAAAAAAAACCGCTCTGAGAGTATTTGTTGCCCGGTCCCACTGATCGGAGTTGGCCATCATGTCATAGACGTATTGCCGCATCGCGGCCCACAGGTTGGGTTGTCGACTTGCGCTTTTGGCAACGCCTGCCATTGTCTCAGAAAAATCCCGGCTTGCGCTCATTTTGGTAAGCCACCCATAAAGCCCAGACTTGTAATCAAAGAGCACGCGGCGAATATCCTCTATCTCATGCCCAGGGATGCCTTTCCGATTGATCAGATGCGACCCCCAGCCGCGGGACTTCAACGTATCGGAAAGCGCTTTCGGGAGAAGCTGTCGAAAAGCCTCTTTTGCTTCGGTATCGACCGTGCCAAGGCGTCGGACCGCCGCATCCATGACTGCCTCCAACGCCTCTACAGGAATCGGAATCGCGTAAACATCTTCCGGCAGTTTTTCGACTGGCCCTGATCTTATTTCATGGTCCGGAAACTGTTTCGCCAATTCTTTTGCCCGGCTTATCGCTTTCAACTTTGCAGGCCCGACGGCGTTGAAATGTTCCCGATATACCACGTTGCCGCCTGCGTCCTTGACCTGTATGTAATGATTCCCATATCGCATGTGGGGAAAATAGTTGTGGATGTTCCCGACCGCTTTCCGGAAGTTGTCAATGACGCCTTCATCGATGTCATCCATGCTTTGCATGGTGTTGATAACAGTCGCCAAATCCTGGTCCAGGCTTTTCCGGATATCAATATAAACGGCTTTGGCATGATCGGAGACCCCGGCGATCTTGTCCAGCCACTGCCGATATTCTGTATAATGGGCATCGTTGATCAGGTATTTCCCCTCGTCGTCTTTGGTGAGCTTGTTCGTTTTTAAATCCTTGATTCGTTGGCCCTCAAGGCTCCACACCAACCGGCGAAGCTGATCCATCTCGGCGCCGTCCATTTTCCAAAAATCTGCCGTCGCATCTAAAGCCTCGGCCAATTGCCGCATCCTCTGCTTTTTCCGGGCCTGCTGACGATCAAACAGGGCTTTAAATTCCGGGTGCTTTTTGGCGATCCAGGCCGGCGGCTGGGTCATTCGGGTACGCTTGCCAAGGTCACTTCGCTCATCGAATTCGAAATTATCGGGCGCTTTCGTAAAAAGAACGGACAAATCAACGAATCCGCCCTCATTACCAAGGATTTTTTTGGCTTGTGCCCAGGGAGACGCGCCATTTTTTTCAATCTGGTCGTTAACTAATTGGTCAAATTTGTCTTTGCCAAAATCCCGGATCTTATTTCTGGCAGCCTTTATGGCGCCATGTTCGTCCTCGGCAGCGACAACTTTCAGGCCTGTTGTGGCCTCGGTGACAACCCATTCGCCATCCTCATCGCGATGAATAAAGGCGTCCACACCCAATGGCGATAAATCTGCCTTGGCGGCATTAGCCGGCGCTTTCACAAAACCTTTGCCTTGAATGTTGACATAGTAATTGTGGCCATCCGCTTGCGTTGTATCTACGGTCGCTCCACCGGTATATGCCGGCCGCTTCGCAGGTGCTTGACGATCTGCGCTATCGCTCTCAGATTTACCCCCGGTAACTCTGACAACGGGATATCGCGCAATGATATCCTGCATTACCTTTTCGCCGGTCGTACCGGTGGGAACAAACACGCGCGTCTTCCAATTGATAGTTTCGGAAAAAGCACCGAGTTTCTCAAGCTGATCAACGGCCGTCGAAAGATCCCCCTCGGCCTTTATCTCAACCTCAATGCGGGTTTCCCCAGAAACTTGACGACGACCGACTTTCCACCCGTTTTCAAGTTCAAGCGTTTTGCCATTTTCATATACGGTATCGAACGCAGTCTCGCCGGTCATTTTTGGCCGCTCGGCTTCCACCCCGAACCGCTCGACCAGAGTTCCCACAAAATCAGGCGCAACAAGAGGCCCTACAATTCTCACCCCGTCATCAGTTTGGGCGCGATACACTCCCCTTGAAAACCCTTGGATCTCATTCCAGATTGGCAGCAGCAACCCAGATAGCATGTATTGCTCTGCCGTTCTGATTTTTTCGGCATCATCATATTGTTTCGTCCAAAGGTTTTCGGCCTCAATTTCACTGATCTTGCCGTATCGCTCCTCCAATTCTTTGCGCGGGATCTTTTTGACATAGGCCTGGTTGATGGTTTTTAGATTCACCATTGTCTCTATTGAACCATCCGGCATATCCTTTGTCCCACCAGGGAAAGCTGCAAACACAGCTCCGCTTTGATTGTTGGTCCAAAAACCATGCCTTGGGGCTGGATATTCTTCCCGAAAAACGTCCCATTGCATGAGGGGCCGCTTGTGGGTTGTCTGGAGTTTGATCAGCTTGGTTTGCGCCCCTGTTCGTTCATCGGTCCGCAAAAGTGTTTCATCCAAGATGCGGGCCGATTCGGCTTCAAGATTCGCCATGCCTTTGTCGAGGGTGCCTTTCTGTTCAGCCTTTAAAAGCACATCGGCATATCGTTGTTCAAATTCGCCAAACACCTTGTTTTGCATATCGACTTTCAAGGATAACAGCCGGTTTAAAAACTGCTTCAGCGGCGGGACATTAAGCCTGAGCTGGCCCATTTCGTCTTCCTTTAAAAGAGGCAGGGCCGTCTGGCTCATAAAATCTTCAAAGTCGATGCCGTCGATCTGCCGGGCGAATAGGTCATCAACGAACCATGACCATGCTGCGTTTGCGTGATCATTTTCAAGGTTATCCGTCGCCTTAAAAATCCCCTGCGACCCTGTTTGCCGTTGTCCTTTGGTAAGAGCGCCCAACTGGTCCAACCGCCGTGCGATCGATGAGACAAAGCGTTTTTGACCCTTCAGGTCGGTCGATACGGGTATGTATTTAGGCGGCTGCGCCTGGTTCGACCGGTGTGTCCGGCCAAAGCCCTGCGTTGCCTCATCCGCTCGCCATCCGGCCTGAAGCAGGTAATGAATCCGTTTTTGTTGGTTCTTTGCTGCAATGTCCGCATGGTAACTCGCGCCGGTCCCGCCGGCCTGGGAGAAAACAAGCACTCGCTTTTTCCCATCCATAAAGGCTTTTGATTCTGTAACCTTGGATGCCGCACCACGCTTTTGCTCTTTGCCATTCAGAACCCGACGCTTGCGCCCTGTTACCTCAGCCACCATACCCTCTCCGAATTCCTCAAGGATCATGTCAATCGGGTTGTGGGGGACCTGCAACATGGAAAGGCGCCTGATTAAGGCTTCACGGGCTTCAACTGCCTCGCGGTTTACAACCGGATTGCCTGCGGAATCCACCACGGGCCGCGTTCTTAAATTCCCGTTCTCGTCGGTATATTCCTCAAATTGTTGCACCGGGAAACCGTTTTGCACATATTCAATCAGCGTTTCACGCGGGGTAAAGTCAAGTTCCGCTATGTCATCCCCGGCAATTTTTGCACGGGTCAACGCCCTTTCCTGTGCCGCTTCGTTCGTGTTAACCAACTGTACAACCGCGGAATGCCCGGCATCAAGATCACGGCGGATGCTCTTGATCACACTCGGCATGCTCATTGCCGTTGTAACCTGATTGAAAAAGCGTTGGTGTGCGCCCCAAAATTGCGAGATAATACTTCCGCGTTCCTTTTTGCCAACGCCTGTCAAGCCAATGGCCTCGTTCATGTTTTGCAACACCACTTGCCATGATTCAGCAAGGGAATCATAGATCGTGCGTTGCGGTTCTGTAAGGGTATGGGTAAGCTGCTCGTACTCAACGCCGTCAAACGACAGCGACCGGGCCAAATAGAGCCCCATCGATTTCAGGTCTCGCGCCACCAACTCCATGGCCGCGACCCCGGAGTTTTCAAGGCTGGAAACAAAAAGATCGTTGGAGGCAAACGGGGTCCCGTCCCCCCATAATCCGAGGCGAGAGGCATATGCCAGGTTATGGGGTTCCGTTGCGCCGGTAGCTGAAACATAGGTAATGCGGGCATTTGGCAATGCCCGCTGGAGATCATCTCCGGCCATGGCAGATTGCGCGGGCTTTTTCACATTAAAGCCCTCTTTGCGTTCAAGCAGATTCCCCATTTTGTGAGATTCATCGAAAACAAGCGCCCCGTCAAAATCAGGTCCGAGCCATTCGACCAATTGATCCAGTCGCTTGACCTCGACAGGTGTATCTTGTTCAGCGCTTTGAGGGCGCTGTTTCGCGGCCAGAGTGCTATAGGTGCAAAAAATCACACCCTCTTTTAACGTAACTGGTTGATCAATTTTATAAGCGTTCAGGGGAATAATTCGATTAGCAGGGAAACCAATACCGTCGGCATCACGCTTGGCATCCTGTATCAGGTCAAAAGTTTTTGACAACCAAACGGCTTTTTTGCGGCCCTGATTCCAGTTGTCCATGATAATGCCGGAAATGATTCTGCCTTTACCCACACCCGTACCGTCGCCGACAAAATACCCTCGTCGCTCGCCATTGGGTAGCCTGTCGCTGTGCGCTTGCCCGGCATAGACAACCTGCTCGATCTGCGCGAGGGATAACTTCCCTTGAGGAACAACATCTTTATCGAGTTGCGGGGCATAGTTTGGGGTTGGCATATCTACCGCCGCCATGGCGGCACTTTCCACCATGGGGGTGGGATGTGGCTTTGTCCCCGGCACGCTCAGACGAGACGGGACATATTGCTCATAAATGGATTCTGAGAGTTTGGCGGTTGATTTTTGACGGGTGGTTTCCTCTACCTGGACCGCTGTTGTGCGATCCTCGTCAAGCTCTCCGCGCTGTAATACGTCGGGTGAACCCTCGCCCAATAATCGTGAAGGTTTCCGAGTAGTGCCTCTGCGAGATCCAGAGGATTGAGATCCTCCGCGTTTGCCGGAAGCGCCAACTCTATATTTTCCTCGGTCCCCTCCTCGGTCGTCAAGGCTCTCATCACCCTGTCCGGGGTCCATGAGTGGTTCATTGTCTCGACCAGGTCGGTCAACTGGTCGTCGTATGGCACCATCTTGCCTGCTTCCAGCGCCCATAGTACCAATTGCAGAAGATACAGCCGGTTTTGGTTCGGATCTTCCTTGACTTTCAACAGCGCTTTTTTCGCCAGTTGGTTGGCGTAATGCCTGTTGGCTTTGAGCGGTTCGTTCATTTTTCACCCCCTCAAGAATCGGGAAAAGTTCCTCAATAGTGTTGACTTTCCCGATGGTTACATTTTCCTGCGTTGCCCCTGTTTTGTCAATGACTAAAAGT
The DNA here is from genome assembly GCA_034003325.1 of Desulfobacterales bacterium. Taxonomy (NCBI): domain Bacteria; kingdom Pseudomonadati; phylum Thermodesulfobacteriota; class Desulfobacteria; order Desulfobacterales; species Desulfobacterales bacterium. Next base: position 30,402 of record JAVEYW010000013.1, on the reverse strand, counting down.
TGATTGTCAAACGTGGTCCCGTATTTCGCGTATTCTTCGCCGTTTATTCCGACATTGGCCCGGACAGTGTATTTTTTCTTGATACCATCCCACCATTGCCTGAAAGTCGGCGACCCCTCGGCCATACCCTTTCCGACAATCGCAACCAGTCGCCCACCGGGTTCAAGTCGCGCAAGGGCTTGTTCGATATGTTGGGCGCCATATGCTGTCTTGTTCTTGCTCATGCGCCCGGCAGTCGCCGAAAACGGCGGATTCATCACAATGACGGTTGGCTTTACATCCTCCGGGAGGACGTTATGAAGTTGTTCCGCATTTTCCCGGAAAACCTGGTCAATGCCAAGTTGTTCGAGCAGTTCAGCGCGCCTGGGGCTTAGTTCATTCCCTATAACCTTATTTGCCCCCATGGCCTTTGCGAAGGCTGCTAAGCCGCCGGTGCCGGCGCTCGGTTCCAGTGCGATATCACCCGCCCGAATATTTGCCACCCAATTGGCGGCATACGCCAATGGCGGTGGGGTTGAAAACTGTTGGAACTCCTGTTGCTCTTTGGTTCGTTTGCTTTGAGTTGGCAGCAGATCGACCCTTTTTTTCAAAAACCGAGACACATAAGCGGCCTGTGCGGCATCGGCCGGCCGCTTGACGATATCCAGGTCAAGTACATACCGGTTAACGCCGAGTTCCATGGCATCGTAAGCATCTCGCGGGGTGTATTTCCCTTCGGCCTGCGTACCGCCAAATACCTCTTTTGCCTTGTCGAAAAGTTTGGTCCAAACAATCTTTGATTTGGTCCGAAGGGCATCCTGAATCCAGTTGGCTATTTTCATGCTTGGGGTTTCGGGGCTTTTTGCCAACGCGGGCGGTGCGTTCGATTGTTTTTGATTTTCGATCTGTTCCACCCACTCGGGATATTCATCTTCCAGCCGGCCCAGCTCCTCAGCGTAATATTCCGCGCCCGCTTGATCGGTGCGGTATTTCATCATGTTTTTGAAGGCGTCGTTATACAGCTTGGCAACCTGATCAAAGGTCAGACCGGGGCTTTTCCCCTCTGTTTCGAGCGGGGCGGACGGGACCTCCGGCAGTTCCACTTTCTCCGGTTGTGGTGTCGGCTGTGCGGGGACTTCTTTGATGTCTTCAACCGCAGTCATCCCGGCCGAGGCCATCCCCGGATAATATCGCACGCCTTCATAGAAACTTCGCAAATATGGCCGGACAGCTTCCCCGAGGTCGGATAACATGGCCCGTGAATAGGCAACAAAAGACTTCGCGCCCGCCTCAATATGATAGCCCGCAAGAGTAATGCCCGCCTGCAAGATTTCCGGATCAATACCGGCATTAAGTTGGTTCAACTTTTTGCGTAGAATTTCGCGGGCTTTTGCAGCTGCATTTTGAGTGAAGATCTTATTTGTGGTGCCGTAGGTAGAACTTGGCGCTTGAGGGGTTACTTCTTTTCGCGGTTTTTGAGGAGTCGGGCGATCCGGGCTTGCCGGTATTGCCGTGCGGCTTCCGCCGAGCTTTCCATCATCGCTTTTGTTATCGCCTCGATGCTCAGTTGCGGATTGGGTTTTGCGGTCCGATTGTGTTCCCTGATTTTCAAAAACCTCTGATATTCTTCTTCGGACATTTTCGCTATCCGCGAGGTCCTCACCTGACTTTGGGTTGATTCTGTCTTTTCGTCGTTCATAGCGGGTTTCCTCCCCTGATCCGATTTCAACATAGTCTGTTTGCATCAAATTGTCAAAAAGAGTTTGATTTAAGACCTTTTCGTCTTTGCCGGTTTTGGTGAAAACAAGAACCTGTTTCCGGCCATCAACATTGTTGTCGCTGAGTGCGAAATTGACATTCGGATTATCTTTATATTTTTTATACAAGGCGATAAAGGTCGGCAACGCACGATTATAACCCTTGATCGAGGCCGCCGGCGGAATCTTTCTTTTCGATTGCCCGCTTTTAACCCGAGCTTTGGCGCGAACAATTGAAGTTTCCGCATCAATATGCGTAAAAGCAATTGAAACCCTGCCCGTGTTTTCTAACGCCCTTTGGATTAATTCATCCGCCAACGCAAAGTTGGTTAATAAGGAGTCGTAAAGCAGGTGATAGCCTTGGTCTATCGCACGGTTGGCAACCCGCTTGTTGATCTCTGAGGATGTTTCATGAAAAGCATCGGCACGATCCTCGTAACCCGCTTGCTCTTTAATAAGATCAGCGTCGGCACGGACCATAACATCAGTTTTAAGCCCAAGCGCCTTAATAGATGTGCTTTTCCCGGCACCCGGGGGGCCACCTGTAAGCACAAGAGCTTGTTGTTCGTCACGTTCAAAAGCCGTTCGCTTCCCCTCGAAATTTAAATCTTCAAGGCGTTGTTTTTCCTTCTCCGGGATGGTGATTTGGGAAGATTGCCTTTTTGCTTGGCTCTGGTTTGCCAAGTCTGGATAGTCGGCAAGGACTGATCCGGGAACGGGCTTGCCATTTTCAACCGCTTCTTTAACTGCCTGCCGGTGATACTGCTCATAATCTGCATACGGGGCTTGCTTGGTTCCGGACTCTTCCGACTGACCAAGGCGCCGACGTTCCACCCGTTGCATGTCGGTCCATTGCTGCCGGGTGATTTCATGAGGCGCATGGGCTGATTCGAACTCAGACAGCGGCAACTCGTGAGGCTTTTTAGTAGCCTGCGGTTTTGCACTTTCAATATCAATATCCGGTACAGCTTTGCGAATTTCACGAACCGGCTTTTTGGTTTTTCCAGAGGCCAACCATTTCTTGAACGGTAGAACATGCATTTGAGTGATAGCGCCCAGGCCACGCCAACCGGGTTCATAATTGGACAGGTATAATTCCCTGGCTTCCTGTTCTGTGCCAACCCCCATAATGACCTTGTGTTCATCAAACTGACCGGTTTCTGGGTCCACCTGGTCAATAACGAAAACGGGATGCGCCTTTCGCGGCTTCAATCCGACAAACACATCCACCTGATCTCCGTCTTTGCCCTCGGTCCGCTTGAAATAACCGTAATGCCCGTTCATCGTGGTTTTCCATTTTTTGCCGTCCGGAGTCGTGCCGGAACGAGTGGAGCCGTCAGGGTTCTCGATGGAGATATCAAGCCCTTGGATTTTGACATGCCCCTTTTGATAGTTTCCGGCTTCCTTTTGTGCCTCGGTAGGCTCCGGGAGATTGTTCAACGGCGAAGTTGCAGCCTGATTAGCCTCGGCCGTGATTGACTCCGAGGACTGCTGCCCATACCGCAGCGCGTTTGGAATCCGCGTCATGGCCCCCGCCGGCGCTTCCATCGGGGAGTCCACCATTTCCGCGTCCCATGCATCAAAAATCGCATCGTCATAAGGCAACGCGATCGCATTCGGATCAATACTATCAGGGTATGGCAATGCAAGCCGCTGGTCCCGGTCTGGGAGTGGCACACCCGCCAACCTGTTTAAAATTTCATCGTCCTGACGAGTTTGGTCAACCTCCATACCCGGGACATCTCCGGTCCGGGCACCAAAACCCTGGTCAATCTGCGCCTGTCGGATGCGTTCTTGTTCAGCGGCCTGTTCTTGGCTAATCAATCGGTTTATTTCATCCTGGTTTTGCAGCCGCAACGCGCTTGTGCGATCTGGCGGGGCGTTTTGCGCCGCCCGTTGTCGCAGGATATCGACCTCCATGGCCGCCTGTTCATCCTTGGTTTGCTCCGGGAAAGCAAATGGCAGATCCGAAGAGGTGTCCAGATCAACGGTTCGGCCATCTCCGATGTTTAAGTCGTTGATCTGCCCTGCAACATCGGTTTCGGGCCCTGGCGCCGGCTGATTCAAGAGGTTAATTTTCCCCTGATTATGAGCAAGGTGGCCCATTGCGCCGCCCATAACAAACCCGGCAAGGCCCCCTTCCACCATCGCCTCGCCGACATCCTGCAAGATGTCAATTTTTGGATCTTTGTATCTCGCCCCTGCCACGTTAGAGACCATCTGCTCAACGCCGCTCTGAGGCGCTTCCTGTGCCATTTCAAGGCCGGCTTGTTTCAGCATCGTGGTAGGGAGCCGCTTACCGACTTCGCCGCCGACCAGGCGCCCCATTGCCGCTCCGGAGGGTGCCCCGAGCAGTGCCGTTGATCCCGCGACCGTTGCGCCGCCGATCATGGCCGCCCGCTTTGCAACCTCACCGCGGGCGATCTTTACAAGTTGGTCATGGGTAAGCGATTGATTGCTGGCCGCCTCAGAATAGGCCTTGGCAAATTCGTCTGTTTGTGAAATCTGTTCAATGGGGGCGGCCAGCACCATGTCGTAAATGTCTTTTGAGGATTCAATGCCCGCCATACTGCCCTCACCGATCGCCCCGCCGAGAATACCGGCAAGGCCTGAAGACAGCCCCAACTTGATCAAACCCCTGGCAAGAACCATCCCGGTGCCACTGCCCAGCGTCATCGCCGGAAGAGACTCCAAAACCGTCCCGATCATTTTTGGCGCACTGGTCCAGGCAGCTCCCATTCGGGTTTTTCCGGATTCATCCTCAACGAAAAACCGCTTTTCCCTCTCAGCCCGATATGACGGGCTTTGTTCACTGCGAAGTTGCGCCTCCCGATCTTTATAAAACCGCTCAACTTTTTGACCAGTCTCATCCATTCCGACGACATCCAGCCCCCGGCCTGCAAGTTGCCCAAGTTTATCAAAGCCAATGCTCAAGGCCCGGGTGTAATCGCCAACTGATCGACCCTCAGCCTGATTGGCCTGGTCAATCTCCGCATCCCACCTCTCAAAAACAACCGGCCCGCCGGCGGCCGCATCCATCTCTTGATCCCACTCATCAAACAAAGCCACCGCCGAATCCGGAACGGGGGCCGCGATTTCGCCATACCACTCATCAAAGATGTCGGTCACAGTTTATTGCCCTCCAAAGGCTTGCGGGTATTTTTTGATAATCATCTGTTTTGCGGAATCTTTGCCGTACTGACTCGCAAGCTGCTGGTACTCGGCCTTGATTTGTTGTAAAGCGGCCGGAGGGGCTTGCGGCTGCATTGCCGGTTGACCTCCGGGGACAGGGCCCGGTTGACCGCCCGCAGGCACCCTGAGTTGAGCCGCCTGTCCTTGATTTCCCCCCCACTTATCCACAACCTGCGAATACATAGCGGAATACACTTGCAAAGCCCGCTGTGCTTGACTCGCTTCGCGCTTCTCAGTCAAGGTCTTAGGCGCCGCATCGCGGTATTTATCAAGAGTCACCTGGGCTTTTTGCATTGCATTGGCACCCTCTTGGGTAAACTCGCCGTCCATCGTGAATAACGGCGCATTTGCCGGCGCGAATGGCATCAAAACAAGTTCAAGTTCACGCTTCGCTACCGCCGACCCAACGCCACCCTTATTGGTCGCGGACGCCTTCCGGTCCTCAAGCTGCCCCCTTAACTGATACTCATAGTCGAGTTTTGCTTTATCAAGCTGGTGGGCCATGCCCTTCAAGGCGCTTTGCTGCTCGAATTTCTCGGTGCTCTCATGGCTTATTTCCCGGAAACCCCCTTGCGCAAAATCGGACGGGCTGATTTGTTGCCCTGTTTTCAGATCCAGAATAACGGTCTGTGTTTTACTGCGGTCCACCGGGTCGTAAAGTCGATCCACAACCGCCACCACTTGCCCGTTCGCGCCCTTATATTGCTTCGCCTTGGCAATAGCGGAAGCGTTCGCGGCCTGGTATGCCTTGCTGGACATCGAGTCCACTTCCTGCAGGGCCTTAGGATCGGTATAGGTCTGCGCCATCTTTACCATATCGTTCATGGGAGGGATGGGCATTTTGGTGCTATTCCCGTTCAATCCCTTCAGGGTGATTTGCCCCTGCTCATCGATCAACGGGTTGCCGTTTTCGTCTTTAACCAGATCGATGCCGTCATGCAGATGATCATACGTCTTCAGCATGGCGATAGTACCAGCCTGCGGGTCCGTCTGATAAATGGCCATGGCGTCGCTTGCACTTCTGGCGATATTTTGACGTTGAAGCTCGATTCGTTTTTGCGCGGTCTCAGCCTTTTTGGTTTGGAACTCTTCAGCCGCCGTGACGGTCTGAATGTTTTGCATTACTGCCTTGCTCCAGGCCTCCGGGTTGTAATCCGGCGCGGCTGTATCCGGCTTATAATTTTCATCCTTCTGCACATTGCCGAGGTAGGTTCGATACTGCTGCTCTCCGGCCGATTTTTGTTGATATAGCGCGTCTTCTCGCTGGTCTCGTTTGATGCCTCGCAACGCACCGTAAACTTGCATTCCATCCTGAAGGTCGAACCTTCCCCATCTGTCCATATCGCGCTCCTTGTTAACTCAGATAGTATGACAGCAACCCGGCGGCTGCGCCTATGGCAGCTCCCCAAGGCCCTGCGGATGACCCAAGAGATGTCCCAGACGCAACCGCACTACCAAGAGACGCCCCTGCGACAGCGCCGCCAGCCAGCGCACTAACAGCCCCACCAGTCGTATGCGGCGCGTCGTCCTTCTTTTCCTTCATCCGGTTCATGTTGGATTGTGCCGATATCGCTTGGCCTTGCATCGCCTGGCCCATCTTGAGTTGATCATCATACTTTATTTGTTGAAACCCGTAGCTCATAATTAGCTCACTCCCGTAGCTGTGGTTAATCTGGCAAAACTTTCATCTTCGGCGGCTGTTCTTGCCTGTGTTCGAGCTGCGCCTATACTCTTTGCTTGATCCAGCGCACTGGCCGACAATGCACTTGCGAACCTACCAGAGTTAGGATTTACGCCGGAGAGAGCGGCTTGCTGTCTTATATCTCTTCCAGCATTTTTAAAGGCAATGGCTGCGTCAGTCTGTGCTTGATCGGCCCATTGCGCTGAGTCAACCCCCTTGAGTGCTGAATCATAAAAAGAGGACTTAACCGCTGTTTGCTGCGGTAACAGGCTCAATGCCGATTGATTTTTTTGTGTAGTCAATTCATAACCAGTGCTTAGCGCTGTTTGTTGTTGGGGAGTTAGCTCGATGCCCATCTGGGCTTGAGCGGATGATAATTCTGCCGCCTTTTGGGCCGCGGTTGTCTGCGACGGGAGTAATGACAACGATGCCTCTGCCGTTGCCCCCTTTAACGCGGTCTCAGATGCGGCCGCAGCCGTCTCGCTGGCCAATAAACTTTGTTGTGCGTTAACAGAGTTTTGGGCATATTCCGCCCCGGATGTGTTTTCTTCACTGTTATAATTATTAATGGCCCCTTCAGTGGTGGTAATAATATTGGCTGGATTGCCAGACGGGTCTTTCCACCCGGTAATAGGGCTGTAGGTGTTCCCCTCGCTATCAGTGTAAACACCTGTTGTGGCATTATAGGATAATGATGTTGATATCCTTGATGCATCAAGCGGCTCTCCATCATTTCCCAACAACTTATGAAAAGTTCCGTCAGCCCCATAATACCCGTGGATAATTTTATTCGGGTTGTAGTCCTCACCATAAAAATATTGTGACATCAACTTATTTGCCCATGCCTGGTTTTCTTCTGATAACGCTAGTAGGCCAGCATTATAAACAGGGTCAACAGTCTGTGTTGTTCCGCCCCCACCACCACATTTTGCGATAGGCCCGGAATATTCAAAGGCGTCTTCATAGACAACGGCTCCGGTTGCGATATTAACCCGAATTTCGTTATAAATTTTCATCAGCGTTCCTCGTAAAATATGAAATAAACCCATTTTCACTTTGGCCTGTTCTTGAGTTCCATATCAGCCCCGGGACCTCCCCAAGCTGGGTGCCGCCTGCGGCGATTGCAAACCGCCTTGCTCTTTTCAGCCGAGCCGGTGTGTGGCCGATCAGGACGTCCAGCGCATAGCCTCCGTCATGATTTTTGACCATCAGCATTGTTTTGATGGTGCGCTTGGCAAAGTCTATTTTCTCTCTGTAGGTTGGCCCGTTAAAGCCGCAGTGGTGCAGCCTTGCCGTTTTACCTTCAAATCTGTTTAGCCAGAAAATGCCGGCCACCATATCCCCGAGTATCAATACATAAAGCCAACTGTGAGCTTGCATGTCGACAAGGAACTTTCTTCGAGTGTCAAGCGTACCGTCAAGAAAAATCTCTTCGTTTCCCTCTCGCACAATACGATCATGCAGCCCCATAACCTGTTCATCGGAGAGCGACCATTTGCCATCAACTTCCATATAAGGGTAAATAATGCGATTCTGGTCGTGCATTTTGCCAGTCCTTTACGTATTCAAGGGCTCGATCGACATAAAAGTTTCTATCTTTCGGGTCGCAGAACTTTGCCGTCGCAGCCTCAATCGTCCCATGCCTTCGAAGGAGCAACCGCAAATACAGGATGCCGCAACAAATAACGACATGGTATTGGCCGTGTCGATTTGCCGTTTATTGAGCATCGTGGTTCACCCCATCAAGTGCCCCTTTCCTGAATACTTCAAGTTCTTCCGCCTGTGAGGTTATAATTTTTTCCATCAGTTTTTTTTCAAGATAAAGTTCGCCAACCCATTCTTTCAATTTATGAATTTCAATCTGTTGCTCCATCTTTACCCCCCCCTTTAATTTCTTGTTGATTCCAAAGTCTCGATCCTGTCGGCCAAAGCATCGATGTATGATTGCTGTTCTTGGCCCCATTTAACAAGATACGCGAGAATCGGGCCATTTTTGATAGCCAAAGTTGCGATGTCGTCAATAGCCTCTTCGTATTCTGTGATTGTTTTGGTCTCCATCTCACCAGTTTCTTCACCGCTGTCATTCAAAACAGGGGATTCAACAGTTTTTGTGACAGCGGTTCTTTTCGGGTGGTAGAATTCCATGGTGGCCTCTGGTATGAAACCTTTTAAATCCTGAGCCAAAAACCCAGCACTTTGCGCGTCATCTCCAATTAGATTAAATCGTTTAACAGGCAAAGAAAGCATTTTCCCGCCAACAAGATCTTCTATCGGGGCTATATTTTTTTTCAATCTCTCATCAGACGTGTACCAAATACCATCAGAACACCATATCTTTCGGTCATCTCTACAATAAAAATAATTTGTTCCACCGGAATCAGCGCCCATAATGGAATATGTTGAGGACGTAGTGCCTACCCCGTGCGCAACCAAAGACACCGACGACGAACCATTGGTATTTACCCCTATTCTCGTAAATATGCCGTTAACCCCATGGACATTGGCCCATTTATATGCTGCATCCCCGCAGTCAACCGCATTATTGGATGTAGGACGCAAACTGTTCGCAACAAACACAACAGCGTAGCTGCCAGTGGTAAGCTGAATGCTTGGACAAGAAATTACCACAGAGCTGTTAGAAGTTAAATTTACATAACTTGATGCCGTCAAATAAATGCTTTGAAATTTATAGGAAGAGGTACCGATCGATAGGGATTGAGCCCCATTTGCGGATGGCGCAATATAAGAGCCAGCGCCGGTGCTGGACGTATAAAAATTGGTATAATAGCTAGTTCCCACCAACCTTAAAACACCAGGATTGATGTCTTCACCGATCAGGTTAATATCTCCACCCGCCTTAACCGTAATCCCGTTTGAAGAGCTGGTTACAACGACAAGTGAAGAGCCATTCCAACTGATATAATTGTCTGTATTACCACCAAAAAAAAACTGGCCGGAATTATTTATATAGGATTTCCATCCAGAATCATAAAAGCCAAGGTAGGAGGAGGTAAGATAAAGCCCGGTTGTAGAGGGGGCATCTGCAAATCGGACAGGGATACTACTTACTTGCGCCCATGTTGCTTTTAACCCTAGGCTTGCACCGTCAACTAATTGATTTGTATTGGTGGTGTAATTAGATACCTCGGACCATGACGATCCATTCCACCTTTTCAACAAATAGGTTGATGTGTTATACCATAAGTCCCCTATTGCCGTTGCTGTTGGTACAAAAGATGTATAAAATGTTAATATTTTCGTGTTAGCTGTTGACAACGCCGCGCTAGCAGTCGAAATAGCCGCGACAATATCACCATCTTGGACGCTCACCCAGGCTGATCCATTATACCGATACATTTCCCGCGAGTTGCTATTGATCCATATATCCCCTATAAGCATCCCGCTTGTCGGATCGGACGCCTGATAAAAAGTTCGCACCACATTGTCATTACCGGTTATGTCACTCCATGAGACAGTATCTTGAGTCGCCAGTGTCCCGGCACCACCTAAGCTTGTGATTGAAATAGACCCGGTATCAATAGACCTGGCCATTATTGACCCATCAACCAGTAGCGCCCCATTAATCCCTACAGCGGGAGACCCATCTACCGTGCCAACAACAAAAGGAACGGTGATATTGTAAGGGTCTGAATTATTAACGATCTTGAATTTGTCACAAACTATCGTAAAATCTGAAACGGACCCGTCGTTGACCAATATAACTCCAGATATATGGCCATCAACATTGTTGGAAAGAACAAGTTTGCCGTCCAACCCTGCAGCGAGATCAACGTCCCCCTGCAGTGTTGCAGACAGTTGTGCATAATCTATTACCCCTGTAAGTTCTGCAATGAGGTCATCCAAGGTCGGGTTGTCCTCAGCTGCGACACTCCCAACCTCAGCCCAATTCGATACATTACCCGACCAGTCTTTCGCTCTTATAAAATAATAGTAGTCATATGAAGAATTTATACCGCTATTAAGATAAACACTTTGTATTCCTCGCTGAGACTCCGAGATCGTCACAACTGCCAAAAGCGATGCCGAAACAATATCATTGGAATGACTGACCCATACTTCGATTGACCACAAATCATCGTCGTCCGGATTTTGCCATAATAGTTTATGAGAATTAATCCCAACCGGCGTAACGGTTAAACCGGAAGGAACGCCAGGCGGAATTTTATCACCTGTTATTTTTGCCGTCGGTGGGAGATAAGATGCTTGGGTCTTAGCATTTATATCTATCCCGAGCGCTGACAGCGCCCCATAGGTAACCAGCTGGTCCCCCAAACTGGCGGTTCGACCCTCGCGAGTATCAATCGTTACCTTGATAGGTTTCAAAAACGCGATTAATGCCGTGTCAATCCCGGTCGGGACATCAGGGATCACTGGTATTGTGGCTGATCTGCTTGTAGCCATTTGCTATCCCTCAATGGTTAATTCGTCTATCGATGTCGATATCTCCCATGAAGCTATTTTAGCAGCAGTAGTGGCTAATTTTACTTCGATTTCCTGGTATAACTTCCCGCTCGGCAACCAGAACGCATCATCGTCTGTAACCGTTTTAGAATACACCAACGCACCATCCCCATACAACTGAAACGTAACCGTGTTTACAGCGGTTTGTGCCCCGGTCACTCGCCCGCACTGGAAATTGATTGGCTTTGAGAGTTTAAAAAGTTTACTGGTATAGGTCGCTGTTTTCCGGGTGGAGGCCCCCTCCCATTTTTCAATCTTGAATGCGCCTGCATCAGTCTTTGTTAATAGATAGAGCCCGTGCGGGTTTACCGAAACAGTAGCGCCATAGACCTTATTGGCCATAACAAACGGGATATAGGCGCCAATTTCTGACGATAAATCGATAATAAATCCTGTCTTTGCTGCTGACGAGAAAAAATAAAACCGGTTATCATAGAACTTACAAATCATTGTGGATGGAGATAACGCCTGCCACTGCTCGTCAGCAAACAAGGTGTCGGTTAAATTCTGGACTCCGCTTGCGCTAATCCGTATAAAGCCCACCGTTGAGGCATAGGCCGTAAAACCGGCATAACTCGATGTCGACCCGTAGGTTATGAGGCCGTTGCCGCTTACCACACTATCCCTCGACGCGCACGGATACGGAATATTGATCCGCTTCATGGTCGCGCTTGCGGGGTCATAGCAATCGATAATATAGGGGTAGGCATTTGTCAGGACCACAATAGCAGTATCATATGAAGCCAAGGCCACTATCGGATAATCGACGGCAAGGGCATAATCCGGATTCCAGGCAAACGGCAAAAACGGCTCAGAAAGTGCGATTTCGTTGCCATAAAAACCGGCGCAAACTCCGTTTGATAACAGGATCAGCCCGTCCATAGTGGCTGGAGGTTCCTGAAACCCGGTGGAAGAAAGAGCTGCCCCCAGGTTTGTACCGTCAATCAGGGCGTAACTCGATCCGTCCCGATCGGTTGGGGTCAGGTCTGACACTGGGATATGACCGCCAGTTGCCGCGTTGTCTACCCATTCTGCGGTATAGACTTGTAAATATTCCGACCCGGTTGTCCCATGACTTAGCCGGTACAATCGATAACCGACGATGTTATAATCCGTACTGTAACCAGCCGGGAGTGTAATCCCGGCAGTAATCCCGACATACTGGTTATCCATAATCGTCGTGATGGCGCTCGGATCGCTGGGCGGCCCCTGCTCCCCCCAACCGGTTACCCAACAAAAAACATACGACACGTCATCTTGAACATCCTCTCCGATTCCTTCCGGGTCAGTGTAGAGCGTAATAGTGGGGATGGATGTTGGTTTAGGGACTCCCATTTTAAAACTGGTTGGGTATGATGCCTTTAGCGCTTTCCTTGGAGATAAGCCAGAAACGGTATAATAAAACCGATCATCCGTGTTGTAGACCGGCGCCCGGACAATACTAGTTCGAGCCGTAAACGTTAGCCAAATTCCGTCGAAATTATAGAGATCCACCAAGCTCGCCCCGGCCGGGGAGCTTGCAATAGACGAATCATAGAGTGCTTGCAATGCCCCGGATACCAGTTTGCAGTTGGTCGCGTCCTGGCTCTGGGATTCAGGCAATAAATGAGGCTCAATTCTTGGCGCCATACCCGCGAAAACGGTTTGCTTCAATTTCATTGGTGGCCATTCCTATACAAATGGAACTATTCTAACAAAAGATTCTTTCTTCCTGCCCAACAGTGTTGATTGGTTCGCCCGAGCAATCCCATTGCGGAACTTGATCAGCGCCTTTGCCGCCTCGTTGTCATTGCTCCATGAGCGATTCGGCATCTCGAAAAGCTTGTAGCGGGCGCCGGCGATGATGGCCTCTCGATGACGGAGATAAATGAAGTCCGGGAATTCTCCACCGTCAATTTCTGGAATCAAAACCACCTTCGGCGTGATTTCAAAAACAGATGACGGTATGGAGTTGAGGGTGATGGATGAAAAATCTTCCGCAACAATGAAGGCCAGTTCATACTCGTTTTCATCCTTCACGGACAAAACGCTGTTGATGATGCCATCGGTTGAAGAAATATCGTAGGTGCCTTCATCAATGACCGTATCGATCGCTGGAAGATCCACCACCCAAAGGCCCGTTTCCTCGCAGAATTGAATAACGGCATCCTGAATCTTGGCCTCCACCACAAACGCAGGGGCGCTTATACCCGGTTGGACGTAATCAACCATTTCTGAGTAATACATTCTGCCCCTCCTATATCTTCATGGCGGTTGGAGTAGGGGGTAACGACATATTCGCCTCTGCCTGATCCATCACCCCTAAACCCTGTAAAAATGCCTGGTAATAGGCCATTGCCCTGGCCGCATTGGATGAATGCGTTGCGTCCTGTGAATATGCAACGTAAAGAATCCAGTGGTAAATATCGACTGAATAAATGTCGTCCAGGGTGATGACGTTCGATCCGGACACCCAATCAGAAACAACGACACCCGCGGGCACAGCAACATACATCATTTCAACATATCCCTGGCTTGTCGCCGGCTGAGACGGATACAGGTAATAACTCTTCGGGTTTCTCGGGTCGAATACGAAGTTTTGCGCTACCGCATTCGGGCTCTCGGTGTGCCAGCCTGGTCTCTCCTCGTCCAATTCGGCCCGGGTACATCTCCGGATTACCTTCCCTGGCGTTGTTCCAGCCGTCCCCATATTCCGGATAATATCTATAAGCTGAATTCCGGAATCCGGGATTGCCTGCTTGCTCCCGGCCACGGTTGCGACAGCACCCGTAACAACGTAGGCTTCAGGTTTAAACTTGACAATCTGCCGTTGGGCATCGTTTAGCGCCAACAAAAGTTTGTCCTTGTCCCACCTGACAGGCGATGTCATATCTTCATGCAGGGTGATCAAAACCCGCTGAATGATGTTTTGTGCGGTCATGGTCGGCATAGGCTATGCCTCTTTCTTGGCGTCGGCGGTCAGCTTAATGACCGCATCAATCATAGCGGCCTTGGTGCCATGCTCGTTTAGATCAGCGCCGAATTTATCTTTTGCAAGCTGGTCTATTTCGGCCTTCGTCAACTTCTCCAACTCGATCCGGATCGCGGCCTCATCGGCGTCCATTTTGGGCTCCGGCTCTCCGACCAGCACCTGCACCGGTTCCGGCTCGCCATACGACACGAATTTGCCTGATTTTTGGTCGAACACCGCCGGCGTCATATCGTTTCTGGCGTCCAGCGCGTTGGTGCGGACATAGACCCGGCCTGTTTTTCGTTGGATTAAGTGGGTGTGCATTGGGTTCTCCTTGGTGTGGATAGTGTGACCGGGCACCATACGGCAGCCCGGTCACTACGCACTTGTGATAAGCGCCGGTTAGATTTCGTAGTGGATCTCAACCATTGCGGCCCCGGTCGTGATCGTTCCGCCCGCAACCGTTGCCAATACTGTGACATCGGCGGTTAGTGCCGCGTTCGGGTAGGCAATATAGGTGCCTACCGTCCCCTCCGTGATCAGCGTGTTCGCCATATAGGCGCCTGCCGTTGTGGCATGGCCGATATCGATCGTGGCAGACCCGTCATAAACTGTCGTGATTCCAACAACCACTTTTTTAATTGTGGCGCCCGCGGGAACCTTCCCGATCGTGTTGGCTTGTTCGGTAATGCCGATAACACCGGACAAAACCCTTCTGATTTTCCCATAGGATTCATCGGTGACAAATTTCATGGTATATCCCCCTATAATCGGCTCATGCGCCGACCTTAACTGGTTGTGTAATAAAAGATGATCGTGGCATCGCCAGTGGTCCCAACGGTTCCACCAACGGTTGCAAGGACTGCGGTATCTGCGGCAAGTGCCGCCACATCCGGAATGGCGGTGTAGGTTCCTGGCGTAGCCTCGGTAATAGCAGTGTTTGCCATATAGGCATTCGCGGTCCCTGTTTTGCCAATATCGATGGTCGCACTGGTGCCATTAAACCCGGTCCTGATGCCAACCTCGACTTTTCGGATTACTGCCCCCGCTGGAAGTGTCCCGATAGTGTTCGCCTGTACTGCGAACCCTATTTTTTTAACGATACACTCCATGACCTTGCGCCCACTGCTTTGCAGCCGCCCGGCCTGGATCTCCCCCCAGACGTTGGCGTCTTCCCAAACGTGAAGTTTTTTTACGGTCAGCGTATCGACCGTCAAGTTCGCGTGTCGCATGTTTTTTCTCCCTGAGGAAAAGCCCCGAGGATTACCCCCCGGGGCTTAATTTATCCTGTTATCCGGATCAGCCGGGCTTGCAGTACAGCATACCGATGGCGGTCGGCTGAATCACCTCAAACCCGTACACCTGAAGGCCGCGGATCAAGTCACCGAAATCGGTCGGGTTTTTCAGCGTTTCGTTCTTTACCAACTGGCTGGCAAACGTAATGGCTGATTTATGCCCGAAAATGGCCGGGTAACACTTGGTAGCCGTTTCGGTCACCGGCAACACGTTGTTGCTGGAATAAATCTCAAACCGATCAATCATGCCGATCCGGCCGTTACGTAAAACGGATTTCCCATCGCCGGTCAGGCTCGCGTCCTTCAGCTCGGAATTTTTGATCCGCTGGCATGCCCAGGCAGGCAGCACAAACCATCTTCCGGTCTCAGGGATATTTTGTTCATCCAGCGCCTGCCCGCATTTGGTGATGGTATCAATCACCGTGGCTGCGGTGACTTCCACAGCGCCGGAACCATCCGCCGCGGCGACACCGAGATTAAGGTCGCCCGAAATCTCGCCGGCGGTAGTGCCCGTATTGCTCGCATCAACATCAGCGTACACGGACCCCAGGATGTCACGGTCAATGACGATTTTCATCTGCTGACCGGCATCGTCGGACCATTTTTCCATATAATTGATGTCGGATTGTTTTTTCTCGACATCGTTAATGGGAAAGGCGTAATATTTCCCTTTGTCAATGAGCAATTCGACATTTGCGGACTGCAACCGTTCATAATTCAGGTTGATTCCGACTTTGTAATCGCGAATAGTCACATCCGGGACCGTCCGGATGATGACCTTATCGCCCATGTTGGTGATTTCCCCAGCGTAATCCGTGTTGCTGATATGCGGGAACACGGACGACAAATAGAACTTTTCCAACATCTTGGCCGCCCATATCTCAGGGATATATGTCCCTGAAAGGCCGCTGGCGGCATACGCGCCTAAACTTGCATCAATTGGGTACATGGCAGTTATCTCCTATAACTACCCGATGACCCGCCCCTCTTTCATGGCTGCAAAGATGTCGCGCTCAATCCGCGCAAACTCTTCGTCCCTGCCTCGGTACACCCCTTTTGTCTTATCATCGTAAAACTGCTTGATATCCCCCCTCGTGTACGTTTTCAGCGATTGGGGCACTTCTGTCGCGCCCTGCCCGGCCTTCGGCGATAGGGGAGGTTTCGGGGGAGGCACCGTTTGTGCCGTGGGTTTTGTGGGTCGATCGAGCGTTTTTTTGTAATCATTAAATATGATTGCCGCTCGTTCGACGTCCCGTTTAGATTCCGCGTCTCGGAGAGATTCTATTAATGGCCTGCCGGTGATGGGGTGAATCTGGCCCAGGTATTCCAAGAACTTCGGGTCATAATTCATCGATTCCCAATCTTGAACTTTGTTCGCCAACGCTGCGTAGAACTTTTCAGCATCACTGGTTTGTACGGTCGTATTGACCTGATCAACCGTCCCGCGCAACTGCGCATTCTCAGTTTTCAACCGGTTTACTTCGGCTACCAACTTGACAAAATCATCCCCGTAATCCTTGAAGTCATCGGGGTCGAACGAATCGGCGTTGTGGTTGCTTCCATCGCCGGGTTGACGTCCAGTGTCAGGGATGGCCGCCCCTGGTTGGTTGCCAGTGTCCGGTTGAGCTGATCTCGCACGTTGCAACGCATCCTTCAAAGACGAGACTTCAGACACCAGTAATGACACCTGGCTTCTAAGTCGAGGAACTTCGGCATCATACTTCCCGCGGAGGGTGTCGTACTTCGCCTTGTAACCTTCGTCATCTTGGGATTGCGCGGGCGGTTGCTGCCCTGGCGCTGCCGGTGCGGTGTCCTGCTGGCCTTGCGCCTGGGCCGGGGAGGCCGCCCCGGTGTCCTGGCCGCTTGCCTGCTGGGTCGCATCTGCTTGTTGCCCTGCGTTTGGCGTGTTCAGCGCCTTGATCATCTCGTCTGCTTTTCGTGCGTTTTCGATCACATCAGCCGGGAGATGACCAACTCCTTGTGTTTCTTCCGTCATAAAAACCCTTTCTTTTTTTGTGCGGTCCGGGTGCCCGGGTATCGCGAGGAAAAGTGATTTTTAAGTTTGAAAATAGCGGATTATAGGGCGGGGGCAACCAAATCGAATACAGATAGCGGTATTTGGATAAAAAGTTGTTTTTCGCGGGGGAAAAGAACAAAAAACGCCCGGGTTTTTGACCCGGGCGCTATCTTTGATGCTGCGTGTTACAATGGGGTTACGACCACGAATGCCGCTCAGTCGGTTTTGATTGGCTCTCCATCACCCGCATGGTTTCCCTCGCGGTGTCAATGACGTGCAACAGGGCTGCCAACGCCTGGCACCCGCCCTGGTTCCATCCAAGCGCCGTACCAGCCAACGAATCGTTTTCAGCCCGCATGGTTTGCAGGTTGGCCCCCAACCATTCACGAACCTTTTTGAAATCCGGGTTATGCTCCAAGGCTACCAACGCGGATATAACGGGCTTATCGTCGCATACAGTTCTTAGCATATATCTCCTTAAAATGTTCTGACATCCTGGCCGGAAACACGGTCACCGGCGCCATTAACCGCCTGGGGCGAAGGCAATTGGCCTTGCTGCCCTCCACCCGCCATTTGCTGTTGATAGGCCTGCATGGCTTGCCGTTGCTCCAACTGTTCCTTTGTCGGCACCACGTCGGCAACATCCAAATCCAGTCCTTGGGCAATGGATCGTGCGACCTCAGCAATGCCGCCGATGCCCACAATCTGAGCCAATACAGGGTTTAAAATCAGTTGCATGAATTCTTGCCGGCGAACCTGCATCTGTTCTTTGGCGATCATCGAGCTTGATCCTTGCGCGACAAACTTGATATCACCCTGGAAATAAACCGGGTCCGGGTAATAGAGCATAACGGCTTGATGCAATTGTTTAATGCTCGGCTCGATGATGCCAACGTCAATATTGCTGATAATTTTTTTGATGGTTTTGCTGGCGTTTGACATCATCATACTCATGCCGGTAGCAGTATCCGCAGCGCCGCCCCTTGTCTCGCCGCCATAAATGTATTTGGGAATGCCGGATTTGTTGTCGGCCTCAGCGGAAAACTTTTCATAAACGGCCATCAGCTCATTGACCATGACATTTGGTTGAAAAAACCAGATTGGTGGCCGCGCGCCCTGGGCGTTTTGCATATCAAACGGCCAGATTTTCCAGGGGCGCATGCTGGTATAATCCGTCCCAGGGATCTTGGTTGATGCATCAATACCAATCATCGGGCCTGAGGCCATGGCCATGTTATTGATCAAATGCCGAGCCGTGGCATTGCATGTATCAACGATATCGGTAATGAGCTCAGGCAGCCCCTTCCCCCAGAACGATCCTTTTTTTTCACGGAAACAGGCCTTGTAATACGGCATCCTCCCCAACAAATCGCCGTTTAGTTCGGCCTTTATCACATAAGTTCCGATCAGCCACACCTCGGCTTGATATTCCGCGAGCGGATCAGGAACCATGCTCGGGTCCATGCCATATTGGAGCAACATCAACCCTTGAACCGGCCCCCAAAACTGCAAGGCGTGGATTTTCCCATCCGGGTCATACGCCTCGTGTTCCCGGCTCTCCATGCGGGCCCGCTCGGTCTCGCTGTCCATGTAGATCCAGTTTTGCAGCCCTCCCCGCCCGTATTCAGACAATACCTGCCGGATAGCGGATTCATCGAATCCATCAATCCCTATCATGGCGACCAGATCGGACCGCGTGAGCCGGTGTTTTTCGATTAGAAAGGAGTCCCCGATTTTAACCGATGACGGAGCGGGGTAGATATCAAATGGGCTGGGAGATTCCCACTCCATGACGGTGTTGTCCTGCACGATCGGTGTCCCATCCTCGCCCCAAACGATATCCTTCCTGCGCCGGAATATTGGCCCTTTCAAAAACCCGGCAGGATGGGTCACTAAATCAGCGATACACGCTTTTAGGGCACTCCCCCATCCGCTTTCGGCTACCAGGTCTTTTATTTTCTGCTCGATCCGAACCGCTGTTTTGTGCGCGGCTTCACTCATTTGCTGGCGGGCCTCTTCATAGATCTCTCGCCCGCGCTGCATAATAGCCTCTTTGGTGGGCATGATGCCGGATAGTTGCATTTCCTGAACCACTTCGGCCTTAACCTGGTCTTCGATGGCTTGTTTCTGCTGTGGAGACACCTCTGGTTCCGGTGTCGGAGAGGTCCCGAATGGTTCATCCCCAAGGAGGTCTTCAATCCATGCCTCGGCCGCATTGCATTTCTCATCAGCCAGGCTCATATAAATAGCCGACCCGCCATCCTCCATGATCTGGCGCAACTTATCCGGTTCGTATTCACTGTTGCGCATGCGCATCGCTTTTAACATGCGTTGCTCATGCGTGAGCTTTGCTTGCCGTGCCACTTCCCACCGGGACCGAACATGTGCGGCCAGCGCGATGATTTCAGGCCGGCCTTGTCTGGCCTCCATCTCAATCCGTGCCGCCTCTTGTTCCTCTGCGATCAGCTCATCGTTGGTTTTCCACTGCAATAAACCTGTGTCCATGGCGAATCTCTCCTATGACCACGCATAGCGCGTCGGTGCAGGGGCCTGCGCAACTCCGATTCCGGTAGCGCTGTTTTTGGCTTGTAAATGCTTTGAGTGCCCCTGCGCAAATGTTTGGAAAGCGTCGGCACCGTTGCTATTTTCATCATGTAACGGGCTCCGCTTATATGTCTGTAAATGCTCGTCCCACTCCCGGCGGTAGTTCTCCAGGCGTTTTATACCCAGATCGCACTTCACCTCATCAAACCAGCATATTGGCAGAATCGAGCGCACGGCCTGGATACTATCCTGCTTGTCTTGTACCCGCGGGATGCGTTCAAATCTTATTCCGAGCCGAGCCGCCGCCTTCCTCCTGCTTTCGCCAGTGCCCAGCTCGCGAACAGAAATATCATGCGGGGCATAATGCCGCCCGTACCGGTACTTTTTCTCATTCAGACGGTCCGCATAATATGCGAACCCATACCCGGAATCCTCCAGATAATCGATAACGTGTAATTCGCGACCCACATCTTGCGTGAACCAGATCGCCATCACATCATTCATGCCCAGATCCCACCAGGTATCTACCAGGCTCGCAGGATTATACGGAACGGCGCAAATCCTTTTCTCGCTGCGGATGCGGTTGAACTCATCAATGAAGTACGCGCCTCTGATTCTATTCAGGAATGCCTCTTCGGGTGTTGCCGGATTCTCACGGTACATATCGTCCCCGAGAATTTTATATTGAGAATACCACCAACACCTTTGCCCTGGCGTGAATCGAAAAGGGGCGCCCTTTTCGGCAGCGATCTTTTTCTCTGTGTCATCGAGATATTTCGTTTGGTCATTCGGGATCGGGACGTGTTGATCAGGAGGTAAGGAATATTCCGGTTCTTCCCACCAGGCCGCGAAAAAAAACTTGAACTCCAGGTTGGTTGGCTTTCGGCCCAGTTTAATCAGGTCTTGCGCCTCCTTGCATAGATCAAAAAATGCGCCCTGGTTACCTTCTGCGGTGCTCTCTATGGCAACAATCCCGTTTTTAGGAACCGCTTGAATGGCGCCCGTCATAATCTCCCGTGCTCTCTCCGGGAACTTCGCGCAAATTTTACCAAACTCGGAAACGTGCAGTCGCTGGGGTGTTCCAGACCGGGACGAGACTGTGACCGAAATAGCTGACCCATTATTAAAAACCAGCTCATCAGCGCTTTCCCTGGTCAGCGGCCGGCGGTCACGCAGGCTTTTCGGTAACGAGTCATACGCAAACTTGATCTTCTTCCGGAAAATTTTTTTAGCGTCATCGAGCCGGTGCGCGATGATATCGGCTTGAATATTGGAATTAAAAAGGCAGTCATCAAGGAAATAAAGCGCGAAAAACGTGGTGCCCCCGAGCTGCCGCGCCTTCAGGTCTATGAGGCGATACCAGATAGAATTATATAAGCGCCTCTGCGTGGCCTTACACTGAAACAAAACCTTATCGCCAGCTTTATCGATGATGTAATACAGGTTGTTTAGCCGCCACCACTTATCCCCGAGGTTTTCCATCAACTCATCGAACGAGTATTTCCCGAGATGATGGTATGCTGGAAGGCTCTCGGCGCGGCTGATCTCATCGGCATCGGTAGGACTAAAACCGCCCTGTATAAGGCTTATTCTCTTTCCGCGCTTGGCTATGATATCGGCAATGTCGTCTTTAGTGATCATCGTCACCAACCGGACTAGGGAGATTGCGCGAACTGCCGTCGATCTCTAATAGCCGCCGCATAAATGGGTCGTTCGGGTCTACGGAGTGTTCGGTTTTATCGACAAAGAGCTTGAGGTGTTTACCAATCAACTCGGCGCAACCTTTCACGTCGATTATTTTATACTCCAGCAACGCACCGTCCTTGTCGTACTTCACCCCGACAATAGCCTTGGCCGTATCCTCATCCATCTCATTTGGCAGTTTGAGCCGACCATCATCATGATACAGCCGACGAATATCAAATTCCTGCCCCTGCATAAGCCTGCGCAACGTCTTTTCGGGTGATACCATAAGCTTATCGAGCATTTTCTGCTTTAGCTGGTCTATTCTTGCGGAAATCTTGGGGGTGTGGAGCAACTCAAAGGCAGAGCGGTTGACCGTATCCGGTTTCATCCGTTCAGTACTATATGCAAACCGATACGCATTTGAGGCGTCCCCGCTCTCAATATATTTCGCACAGAATTTTTCCTGTTTTATCGTAAGGTTATCCGCCATGTTTCACCATCTAACATTTCCGTCCAGTTGCGCAATCCCTTTCGGTTTATATGCGGGCATTTGGATTGATATTGTTTTCACTCCAAAAATATCGGCCTCGCAAACGGCTGTTTAAACCGATGAACAGCCTTATCGGCACGATACCGATCCTGATGTTGCTCGATGATTTCCTCCTTGGTTGTGATCCGGGTTCCATCAGGCAGCAGGCGCCAACGCTTGATGAAAGTCTGATAGCATTGCGTAGTGGTGACTTTGAGGCCATAAATACAGACCTGTGCCATTGAATCATCGCATGGAGTTTCAACCGTAATCCAAATTTCCATGCACGCCGGACAAGACCTGGCACGATAGACCGTGGTACGATCGGCCCGGTTGCGACTCGTGAATGGATATGGGACCGTTTTTGCAAACCCGCACCGTGGGCACAGCACTATATTGACTCCACAGCGCCGGTTTCAACCATGCGGATAACGCGCCGTGCCCGGGCGGGAACCTGCCGATAATATCGGCTGTCTTTGATTTGGGCCGCTGCATCCTGCCAGTTGCCGGCCGATATCGCGGAGAGCATTTTTTTAAACCCACGGAACCCAGTTGCCCCGAGCTGATAGCGCATGTCGATCATGGCGAGCTGCCGACCGGGCGGCATAGTATCCCATTGCCTGAATATGGTTTTCAGGTCCGACGAAACCTCTTCGATATCGTTCATCAACATTAACAGCGCTTCGCTGTGTTTGATTCCAACCTCTTCGATATTCCGGCCATAGCCGATTGTGAGTTTCCCCGCGCTACACCGGTACGGCCTCCCCCTAAACCCTTCGTTCTGTTGCAACGTCGCGACAATAATAGCTTGATTTAGCATCGTCACCCCCTGAGCAAGGCTGACAGTATTCTCCTGAAAAACCCAGGCCGCTTTGGCACAAACGACAACGCCGGCTCAAGCTGCGTGACGTCACACCCGAGCGCCCATGCCCACTGGTAGGCCTCTGGCTTACTGAGCGAGCGGCGCCCGTTTAAAACCCGGTATACCGTCGTACTGCTCCACCCAATGTGACGTGCGAAATCCTGCGCATACCGGAATCGTTTTGCTATCAAACTGCGGATTTGGTGATTTGGCATTCTGCCTCCATTGCCCACAAAGGGCGATTCATGTATTCGATAAATGCGGTCCTGGCCGCATCAAACCCGTTGCAAAGCTCAACCCGGTAGCCGTGAGACCGGAGTCGGTTTATCCACGCGAGCTGCTCCCGGCTGGCTCTGCCCCCGGAGGAGCGTTTCATTTCGATGTAGAGGCCATGGTACGGATATCGAGGGACCGGCCAACAGATATCAGGGACACCGGCCTTTACCCCCTCTGCGGCGAGCTTAACCGCTGTCCCGATGTGTCGCCTGCCGCCGTTTGGAACTGCATAGCAAAGCCCTACGTCCGGCTTATCGCGCATGATCGTTGACAACCACTGGAAAAACGCGGTTTGTTCCTGGTGTTCTGTTGGTTGTGGGGGGCGGGTTATGTTCGCTGTTTTAATCATTATGCCGCCTCCACGATTTCGCGCCACCTGGTTTCCAGGTCAGCGCTTTTGTAATAAGCCTCAACCGCGGCAAGATCCGGGTCGAAAAATTCATGAACCCGGTAGAACGCTTCGATCACGTTTTTGATGATCCGGCGCCGGTCCTTGTCCCGGATCTTGGCAAGCAGAGTTTCCAGCAGGGCAAGCGCCGTGCTGGTGAACTCCTCGATTTCGAGGCTTTTAACGTAGCCATGAAAGCGGTCCAGTATCCTGCGCATTCTGTCCATGTCCTTCGGGGAAAGTTTGGAAATCCGGCCATAAGCCGAAAACGCTTCATCCAGGCAAGCAAGCGCCTGGTCCAGAGCCGGGCGAATTTTCTCCAGGTCCTCCTGCGTGAGTTCAGACAGCAGCACGTTGATTTGTGCGTTTGCTATGGCAAGGGTCGCCATGGTGTTTATGTGGGATTTGGATGCCACGACGCTTCAGCCTCCTATGCCACCGGCAATAGCCTTCAGCCGCGGCGGAATCTGGAAAGTCCAACGATGCTCGTTTGATGACATCGCAATTTGTTTTGCACGATCATGGTCTCCTATCAACACGGGCTGCCTGATGTGCTCGATATGCCCAGCGGCTGAGTTTGACAACTCAAACCGGCCTGGGAGCGCTCCGAAATACTCTATTCCCTGCCTGGCGTACGCCTGGTAGATCCTTGCAAAATCCTTCAAAAACCACTGTTCGCCGTCTGCTCGGAGATCGTCACAGAGTTTATTCCAACCCCCGAAACCTTGCGAGATAACGGCCTGGGTTGTGGCATTATCGAACGCCACGGACTCAAAACCTCCGACACGCTTCACGGCTGCAAGAACTTTCCCGGCTTCGACTTCTGCGATATCCGAGGCTTTGCCGCCATAGAGCAACTCGACCAGCTCAAACGGTTTCGGCCAAAACTTGAACGCACAGGTCGGATCTGCAATTGCCCGGCTGAAAATCTTTTCGATTTCGCAGATATCAAACCTGTCAAGTGCCTTGAAATACGCTGAAATAGCGAACTCTGAAAGGTGTTTTTCATAAATTTCCGCAAATGTTCCTAAGGCGTTGATGAATCTGTCAAAATCTTTGTTAATGTCCACTCAAAATCTCCTTTGCGCGTCCAAATGCTGCGATGTTGTTAGCAATTCTGGCCTCGACAACACCAGGCTTGCCTCGAATGTGTGGCGTTGGTGTTCCGCCCCGATTCTGCACACGAGACACCCACCCGGTGATAAACCGTTTTGCGCCCGACTTGGTTTTTCGTTTCGTCGGGTTTGCGTCCAGCCATGCTCGCATGTTTCGCAATTCCTGATCGACATCAACCGCGGGAAATAACGCCTTCAACTCGTCAGCATATCGCTGGGTTACTTCGAACGTTTCCATGGTTTTGTTTGTTGGCAGTGTGATTGCTATTTGTTCAGGCTCGATTGGTTCATCCGGTCCGGATGCCTGGGAAGGCTCCGGGCAAGAGGTAGTTTCTGTTTCTGTTTCTGTTTCTGTTTCTGTTTCTGTTTCTGTTTCGTCGATGGGGACTCGCGAGTGTTTCGCGAGTGTTTCGCGAATACCATTTAAAATATCTTTTGGTGGGGTAGGATTGTGCTGTTTCGATGGCCTATCAACTTTTTGATGTAAAGAAAAGTGCCTGATATAGTAGTATTTTTCGCCCTCTGACTCAAAAGGGAGTATAAACCCCAACACCTCAAGCTCTTTTATCCACTTTTCAACTATTGATGTTTTTAGGTCATCGTCATACGGAAACAATTGTGATTTGATCCATGCCGGGTGTGCTTTGGTTACACCATAGTCGTCTGATGTTGTCCAAAGGCCAGCGAATGTTAAGCGAGCGTCTCGCGAGACCCTCGCGAGCTTTTCATCACTCCAGAATTCCGGCTTTATTACTCGTGATCTCGGCATCTATTGTACCGCCTTTTGGTGTGATGAAAACCACCAGTCGTTAAAAACTATATCGATAACCCGGCACAAAGACATCGCCGTAGCGTAAAAACCAGTGCTCAGATTATAATCGCGAAGGTCGGCGAGATACTGAAGGTTCAGCCTGACGTCCAACGGCAACTCCCCGGCAATTGGTTGCTGCGGGGTATCAATGGCAATTTCTTCCGACATGATAACAACCTGTTTTTATTAGGTGCACCCGGCGTGCACCTGAAGTGTTAAAAAGTGCACCGAGGTGCACATGACAGCCAAAAAATTTTTATGGTAGTGTTTCAAGCATGGACTGAATCGTTTTTCTGTAACGGAGGATTTTTTTGTGGATCGGGTAAAAATACTTAAAAAAAATGATCGCTTGCCGCGCGACGGTGCTCCGCCCTTCGTTTGTCGCCGCCGCGATATCATCGAGCCACTTCATAAGATCGGAATCGAGTTTGACGTTCTGATCACGGTCGCATTTGCCGATGGGGGCGAGATAGGGGGTTTCTGTATAAACGTTTACGGTACCATGATTTGTTTGGAAGTTGATAGTGGAAGCCTGCTGCATGAGATACTGCCTCTCAAGTGGTATGGTTATTGGTATATCCCCATCTCGCGGGCCGTAGCCCAGGGGTCAAATTCCAAAATGTTGCAAATCTTGTCGTATGCGTCCCTGATTTTTCGTTTGCCGTGGATTGTGAGCGAAACGGCAGCAAGCGACAGGTGCGTCTGTTTCGCGACCTTGGTGACATCGTGCCCCTCGCACGCGAGAAGGTATTTCACGGTTTCAGGGAACGGCCGGCCTTCGGTGAGTAGGGCCCTGAATGTGTTAATGTTTGTAAAGCGATTAACCATGTGTTACCTGATATTTCCAGCCGCTATTATGGATGTATGCAGATCGGTCATGATGACTCCTGACGCTCTGGTTTCGAGGCGGCTATCTCTGGGTTTATTTAAAAGGCTTTAATAATGCTGCACTCTCAAGATTTTCTAAACCAACAGGAACTTGACTTGATGGTTGGTCATCTTCAGCGCTTTGGCTATCGTCAAACAGTTTCATCCCAAGTGGGTATTTTTGAATTTCACGTTTCAGTTCCTCACGGAATTGATCCGAACAAATTTGGGGGCGCATCCTCTTGGACACTGGATTGGTCGCATCCAGAAGGCCAACCACAAGGATGTCCTCGTTGTCGGTGATATGCCACAGGCCCTTTGAATTGCGGGTTATGACCATGAAGGCCATATTGTATTTGCGGCATAAACCAAAAAATTCGTGGAGGGCTGAAAGTGGTGTATCGCAAATTGGTGTTTCATACTGCATGGGAGCTGTCCTCTTGTGCGGCGGCAACCGCCTTTGGTTGTAGGAAAATGAAATGGTCATAACTGAATATTTGAACTCCAAGATTGAACTTGATTGCAGAGTTTCTGAACTTCATCGGCTTGGGTTTTATCGCGTTTCAATAGGCCCTCTAGCCCCCTTTCAATATCTCCTAAGAGAAGCTCACGGTATAGACCCAAACCATTTTGAGGGTCCAAAATATTGGACTCTTGAGTACGAGAAAGGAGTTTGAGGATGTAAGCGTCGTTTTTCCATGAGCTGCAAAAAGGCTGATCGGGCTCTCGATAAATGAACAGGAATTTGATTCCCGACAATTCTAATAACCTTTCAATCTCGGTGCGAAAGGTGTTGTCGGGGCTATTGAAGATAATTGCCATTTTTATAAATCCCTTTTGGGATAGAGAAGTGCGAGAACTGTCACTGCGCCCCCGGTTGCCCGTTGGATGTTTTTGGATTGAATCGATATATTAAAAGGCATCATCATGATTAAAACGAAGAGTTTTTATTCACAAACAGAGCTTGAAGTTGAGATTTCACGGCTTCGTCAAGCTGGTTATTGTCACGGAGCAACTGACCAGCTAAGCCCCTTTCAATACTTTGTAAAAGGACCTCACGGTATCGATCCAAATCATTTTGGAGGTCATCAGGCATACACGATTGAATATTGGGCGCCAGAAGACCGAGGGTGAATATGTCGTCGTTACAGATATAACCGCTGACCGGTTCATGGCCTTCGGTGGTTGGGCAGCGGTAAATTAACAGATATTTTACATTCGCCTTTTTGAGTAATTTTTCAATTTCGGCTGAAACAGGATCGTCTATGCTGCCAAAACTAATATGCTCGTGGGTCATTATGCCGCTACCTCCGGGCTTTCTGGTTTCGAGTCGGGGCTGGTCGTCTGCTTTGGAAACAACAGCTCCATCACCGTCACTGCACCCCCCGTGGCCTCTTGGATCTTTAGGGCCAGCTCGGGGGAGGGGCGACGACGGTGGCAACACAACCTGTTAATGTAGTTAAGAGTTGTCCCAGTGCGTTGCGCCAACTCTTCCCGGCTTTTATTTTTAAGGTATGTTTTTAAATTCATGGCTCAAACCATAAACCAAAAAGGTTCATATGTCAAATAGGAATTAACCGTAATGATCCAAAACAAAATATGGCAAAAAAATCTTGTCAGAATTTTGGATATTCAAGGGCGTGATTATAAAGACCTTGCGGCCCTCATGAAAAAGTCAAAAGAATATGCAAACGCTATAGTTACCGGACGAAAGCCAATCGGTAAAAAAAAGCTTGAAGAGTTGTTGGAACTTTTAAATGTTGATTTATCAGAATTTCAAAAAACAGACTGGATGGAAAAGCCTAAACCGGAAGGGGCCCCAGATATTGATGTGTATACAAGGTCAGAATGGCCGGAAAATATCGACATTAACGAAGCCGTCGGTATGCTTTCAAAAATATTTAAATCAAAAAATCAGATTCTAATCCGTGCAATATCCGCAAATTTAATGGCCTTTTCAGAAACAGTCGATGCACAGGCTGAAATTACAAAAATGCGGCAAGAACAAGAGGTGGGAAAATCAAGAATGGCTGCTATCGAAAGACGGCTTGATGAGTTGGAGTCAGAAAACGAGATGCTGAGAAAGCGCCTTGATCCCGACGCCGCCATCAACCATCGTTAACGCTCGGAACGGGTCGCAGTCTGACGCCCCGGGCGGGATTGATATATCAGCGTTCCCAAAGCGGGCTGCTCTGGGACCACAAAGAATCGTACATCACAGAAGGGAGCGTCATATATCTAATAAAAACAAATTGGTGGGGTTTACACAAAATAAAAAAATAGGCACTTTTGCCTATATATTTTAAAACGGATGTTACAATGGTGATACGATATTCCCAAGCAGAGCTAAATCGACTGGTATCATGTGCGAAAGAGATTGTGAAGCCTCCGAAAAAAGAAATGGTGGTTGTCAATGGAAGCTACCGCAATGAGATGAAGCTGAAATCAAAAGATGAAGACGATGATTTTACCGTGTTTTTTAGGAAAAACGAGGATTTTGACGACAATTTTTCAGTTGGATTGCGGTACCATCCCAAAAGCGGAGGTGATAGTTTTGTGGTTTTTAGATGTAATAGCAAGCACCCACACAGTGAAATAGACCATTTTCATGGGAGAACACACTTTCATATTGCCAAAGCAGAAAACTTTGACAAGGGCTTGAAGCCTGAAGCCAGCGCGATCCCAACAACAGAATATGTAACATATGGAGAGGCGGTATTGTTCTTTTGCAGGAAGTGTAATATCATCAATGCAAACGAATGGTTTCCGCATCATTCGCAACTTCCTCTTGTATTTAAAAACGAGTGATTGAAATGCAAGGATATCTCGAACAGCTTAAAGCCCAATTCAATGAACGAATTCGGATCGTTGAAAAAAGACCGGGGATACATCAGATAATAGCACCCATTTTCCACGAAGATGGGGACCTGATGGATATCTATATTGAAAAGTCGACATCACCCGGTATGTTAAGAATTTCTGACCATGCAATGACCCTGATGCGGCTATCGTACGACATGGAGATTGATACACCAAACAAAGAGAGAGTTTTTAAGAATATTCTTTTAGAAAACAAACTATCGGAAGAAAACGGACGATTGTTTATTGATACCAAAGAGGAGTCGCTTTATCCTGCGATGATGCAGTTTACACAAGCCGTTGCCAAGGTTTCCAATATGCGTGTGTTAAAGCGAGAAGTGGTAAAAGGTTTATTTTATGAAATGCTCGAGGATTATATTGAGAATAAGCTGGCCAAATACAATCCGGTAAAGTCCGTGACGCCAATTAATGACAGGGCCGAATTAGAGGTTGATTATTTGATTGAAACCAATAAGAAAAAGTTATTTCTGCTTGGCGTCAAAGACAACGCGAAGGCGCGAATAGCCACCATTTCTTTCTTGGAGTTTCAGAAAGCCAAGATTTCATTTTGCGGGGTGGTGGTGCATGATGATTTTGAAGCGCTCAGCCGCAAAGATCGCAGCATGATCACCAGTGCCGCTGATAAGCAGTTCGTTTCTTTTGCTGATTTTCAGGAAAAAGGCCCCGCTTTTATCGAACGCGAAGCCGCTTGAAATAATACCCATCCCCCAACATATAGGCACAAGCGCCTATATCAAAATAGGCATTTGTGCCTATTGTGATTTTTTGCATATTCTCGTAACCTCACCATTCTGTTGCCCAAAACAATATTACAAACACAAAGAGGAGAAATTAAACAATGGTGAATTATTCGAAAGGGTTGATCTTGGTTTTGATTGGGCTTGTCTTTGTTGGGTGCGCAAATTTGTCCAGATCGGAAAAAGCGACATTAAGTGAATTAAGAGCATATGGGATTAGCGATACTGTAGTTTCGCTAATCTAAAATTGACCCCTTTTGGGCACAAACGATAACCCAAAATTGACCCCCCTTAAGCACATCTCTGATATTGAGATTGCCGACAGGCAATTCACAATTATCGGAGGAAAGGAGA